>JBCBZW010000120.1 GCA_039815145.1 Pseudomonadota bacterium | reverse complement strand
GAACGCCTGCGCGGCACCACCGAACTCCGCCGCCAGCACCGTCGTCATCGCCGCCGTCAGCGTCGTCTTACCATGGTCAACGTGACCGATAGTTCCCACGTTCACGTGCGGCTTCGTACGTTCAAACTTCTCTTTCGACACGTCTAATACTCCCGCTTTGCTGGGTCAGCCAGCGCTGCTGCTCCTAAAGGCTAATAACGCTACTCAAGCTGTCAGCGCATCGACCACGGCCGGAGGGGCCTCGGCGTAATGCGCAAACTCCATCGAATAGGACGCGCGCCCCTGACTCATCGACCGTAGCTCGGTTGCGTAACCGAACATCTCCGATAGGGGCACCTCGACGCGGATGATCTTGCCCGCGACGGCATCTTCCATTCCCTGAACGACGCCGCGGCGCCGCTGCAGATCGCCCATGACGTCACCCATGTAGTCGTCAGGGGTCACCACCTCAACCTTCATCATGGGCTCGAGCAGCACCGGGCCAGCGGCCTGCGTACCCTCGCGAAACGCCATGGAGGCTGCGATCTTGAAGGCGACCTCGCTGGAGTCGACGTCGTGGAAGGACCCGTCGTAGAGGGTCGCTTTGACGTCGACCACGGGGTAGCCCGCGATCACACCCGTCTGCATCTGCTCCTGCACGCCCTTGTCGACGGCAGGAATGAACTCCTTCGGCACCACGCCGCCGACGATCTTGTTCTCGAAGGTGTAGCCCGCGCCGCGCTCCTGGGGCTCGAGACGCAGCCACACGTGGCCGTACTGCCCCTTGCCGCCGGTTTGGCGCACAAACTTGCCTTCCTGCTTGACCGACTTGGCGATGGTCTCGCGATAAGCCACCTGCGGCTTACCCACGTTGGAGTCGACTTTGAACTCGCGGCGCAGGCGATCGACGATGATCTCCAGGTGAAGCTCACCCATGCCGGAGATGATGGTCTGACCGGACTCCTCGTCCGTGCGCACGCGAAAGGACGGATCTTCCTGAGCCAGCTTCGACAGCGCCATGCCCATCTTGTCCTGGTCGGCCTTGGTCCTCGGCTCCACCGCGACCGAGATCACGGGATCCGGGAAATCCATTCGCTCCAGGGTGACGCGCGCGGACGGATCGGCGAGCGTATCGCCGGTGCTCACATCCTTGAGGCCGACAGCCGCGGCGATATCGCCGGCGCGCACCTCCTTCAGATCTTCGCGATCGTTGGCGTGCATCTGCACCAGCCGACCGATGCGCTCCTTCTTCCCCTTGATGGGGTTGAAGACCGTATCGCCCGTCTTCACCACGCCCGAGTACACCCGCATGAAGGCGAGCGTACCGACGTAGGGGTCCGTCGCGATCTTGAACGCGAGGGCCGCAAAAGGCGCATCGTCGTCTGCCGGACGCTCCTCGGTGGTCTCGTCGTCGCTGCCGATGCCGGTCACCGAGGGCACGTCGACAGGCGACGGGAGGAGCTCGATCACAGCGTCGAGCACAGCCTGGACGCCCTTGTTCTTGAAGGCAGACCCACAGAGTACCGGCACGAGTTCGTTGGCGATCGTGCGCTTGCGCAAGCCCGCGACGATCTCCTCTTCCGAGAGCTCACCGTCCTCGAGGTAGCGCTCCATGTAAGCCTCGTCGGCCTCCGCCACGGCTTCGAGCATGTGCTCGCGCCAGTGCTGGGCCAGCTCGACCATATCCTCGGGGATCTCGCCCGCTTCGTAGCGCGTACCGAGAGTGCTGTCGTCCCAGTAGATCGCCCGCATCCGAATGAGATCGACGACGCCGCGGAAGTCCTCTTCCGCGCCGATCGGCAGCTGGATCGGCACCGGGTTGCCGCGAAGGCGCTCGGTGATCTGCTCGACCACGCGGAGAAAGTCCGCACCTACACGGTCCATCTTGTTGACGAATGCCAGGCGCGGCACGGCGTAGCGATTCGCCTGGCGCCACACGGTCTCGGACTGCGGTTCGACACCCCCTACAGAATCGAAGACGGCGACGGCACTGTCGAGCACGCGCAGGGAGCGCTCGACTTCGATCGTGAAGTCGACGTGACCAGGGGTGTCGATGATGTTGATGCGGTGGTCGGGGAACTGCTGGTCCATGCCCGACCAGAAGCAGGTGGTGGCGGCCGACGTGATCGTGATGCCGCGTTCTTGCTCCTGCTCCATCCAGTCCATGACGGCGGCACCGTCGTGGACTTCACCGAGTTTGTGGGAAACCCCGGTGTAAAAGAGAATGCGCTCGGTCGTCGTCGTCTTGCCGGCATCGATGTGGGCCATGATGCCGATGTTTCGGTAGCGCTGGATGGGGGTAGTACGTGCCACGGTCAATCTCTGCTGGCATCAACATGTAATCGACTCGTGGCCGCCGGTAGCTCAGTTACCAGCGGTAATGAGAGAAGGCCTTGTTGGCCTCAGCCATACGGTGCGTGTCCTCACGCTTCTTCACGGCCGTACCGCGATTGTCAGCCGCCTCGAGCAGCTCATTCGCCAGGCGCTGCGCCATGGACTTCTCACTGCGCTTACGAGCAGCGTCGATCACCCAGCGCATGGCCAGGGTTTGGCGGCGCAGGGGACGCACTTCCACGGGCACCTGGTAGGTGGCACCGCCCACGCGGCGAGACTTCACCTCGACCACGGGCTTCACGTTGTCCAGGGCCTGGCCGAGCATCTCCACGGCGCGGTCGCCGGTGGTGGCGCTCTTCTCAGCCATGGTGTCGAGGGCGCCGTACACGATCGACTCGGCCACGGACTTCTTGCCACGCGTCATGAGCATGTTGATGAACTTGGTCAACATCTCGCTCTTGTACTTCGGGTCCGGAAGGACCGGGCGGCGAGTGGCGGAAGATCGTCTTGACATGGTGTTCCTGCTAGAAGCTTATCTCTGGTGCCGGCGCGAGCGCGGCGAAAACCTCAACCGACGGTTAGCCCTTCGGGCGCTTGGCGCCGTACTTGGAGCGACCCTGGCGACGGCTGTTGACGCCGGCGCAATCGAGCGTGCCGCGTACCGTGTGGTAGCGCACACCGGGGAGATCCTTGACGCGACCGCCGCGAATGAGCACCACGGAGTGCTCCTGGAGGTTGTGTCCTTCACCGCCGATGTAGCTGGTGACTTCGAAACCATTGGTCAGGCGCACACGAGCCACCTTCCGCATGGCCGAGTTCGGCTTCTTCGGGGTGGTGGTGTACACGCGCGTGCAGACGCCGCGACGCTGCGGACAGCTCTCGAGCGCGGGCACGTTGGACTTTTCGACCTTGCGGGCGCGCGGCTTGCGAACCAGCTGGTTAACCGTTGCCATCTACATCCTCATCTATGTGTGATCGTCGTCGACGATCCGTCGCGCCAGCCCCGCAGCCGGGGTGGCGTAACCCGTGGCCAGCGTCAGCGCTGGTCGCGTGTTCAGTCGTTCGGAACTCTCGGGGTCGGCGCCGGGAGAAAGCCCCTGTTCAGTCGGGCGTCCCGGTCACTCTCAGGAGGGCGCAAGCCACTGCGAAGCCAGCAGGCCCCGAGAAAGACCGCGAAGTCTAGGAGCCGCGAGGGGCCCTGTCAAGCAAGAAAAGCGCCAATCGCCAGGGATAGAAAGGGCGGGCACGGCTTTCTACCGATACCCGCCCTGAACCCTTCCGCGGCCGAGGATTACTCCTCGGAAGGTGCCGCCTGAGCGGCCGGAGCGGCCTCGCCTTCCCCGGCGTCGGCCGGCGCGGAACCCAGACCGCCAGACATCGCTGCCTCGGCAGCCTCCAGGTACCGCTCCTGGTCCGACTTGCCCTTCTCTCGGCGGCGGTTTTCGTGATATGCCGATCCGGTACCAGCCGGAATCAGGCGACCCACGATCACGTTTTCCTTCAGGCCACGCAGGTCGTCGTGCACGCCGCGGACGGCTGCCTCGGTGAGCACGCGGGTGGTCTCCTGGAAGGAGGCTGCCGAAATGAAGGATTCGGTGGCCAGCGATGCCTTGGTGATACCCAGCAGCAGACGCTCGTAGCGAGCCGGCTGCTGATCTTCGGCCAGGGCTTCGTTCGCCTCGTCGACCTTCGAACGGTCCACCTGCTCGCCGCGCAGGTAGCGGGTATCGCCGCCGTTGAGGATCTCCACCTTGCGCAGCATCTGGCGAATGATCACCTCGATGTGCTTGTCGGAGATCTTCACACCCTGCAGGCGATACACGTCCTGAATTTCGCCCACCAGGTACTCGGCCAGGGCCTCGGTGCCCTGCAGGCGCAGGATGTCATGCGGATTCGGCTCGCCGTCGGCGATTTCATCACCGCGCTCCACATGCTCACCCTCGAAGATGTGCAGGTTGCGCCACTTCGGAATCAGCTCCTCATGGCGATCGCCGTCTTCGTTGGTGATGATCAGGCGCTGCTTGCCCTTGGTCTCCTTACCGAAGCTGACCGTACCGCTGGCCTCGGCCAGGATGGCCGGATCCTTCGGACGACGCGCCTCGAAGAGGTCGGCCACACGCGGCAGACCACCGGTGATGTCACGGGTCTTCGAGGTCTCCTGCGGGATGCGCGCGAGCACATCACCGATGCGCACCTGCTCACCCTCGGCCATGCTGATCACAGCACCCGGCGGCAGCGGGTAGGCCACGGCGTTACCCGTGGACAGGGTGACGTCGTTACCGTCGCCATCCACCAGCTTGATCATCGGACGCAGGTCCTTACCGCTGGAACCACGCTGCTTCGGATCGCTCACCACCACGGACTCGATACCGGTGGTCTCGTCCGCCTGGCGGTTTACGGTGACGCCATCCACGAAGTCGACGTATTTCAGGAAGCCGTCCACCTCAGTGAGGACCGGGTGGGTGTGCGGATCCCAGCCAGCGACCTGCTGACCGGACTTCACGCCTTCGCGATCGTCCACGGAGATCACCGCACCGTAGGGCAGCTTGTAGCGCTCACGCTCACGACCGAACTCGTCGACGATGGCCAGCTCACCGGAACGTGACACAGCGACCAGGTTCGAGTCCTGGTTGCGCACGGTCTTGACGTTGTGCAAGCGCACCTCACCGGCGTTCTTCACCTCGATGCTGCTGACCGCCGCCGCTCGCGAGGCCGCACCACCGATGTGGAAGGTACGCATGGTCAACTGCGTGCCCGGCTCACCGATCGACTGGGCCGCGATCACGCCCACGGCCTCGCCGCGATTGATGATGTGGCCGCGCGCGAGGTCACGCCCGTAGCACATGGAGCACACGCCGTAGCGGGTCTTACAGGTGATCGGCGAGCGCACGGTCACGTGGTCGATCGCCATCTCTTCGATCCGCTGCACCAGGCGCTCATCGAGGAGGGTCCCCGCCGGGATCGCTTCATTGTCCGTACCCGGCTCGAACACCGACTCGGCCAGCACTCGGCCAAGCACGCGCTCGGACAAGGGCTCGACCACATCGCCACCTTCGACCAGCGGCTCGAGGCGCACGCCCTCGGTGGTGCCGCAGTCCATCTCCGTCACCACCAGATCCTGCGCCACGTCGACGAGGCGACGGGTCAGGTAACCGGAGTTGGCGGTCTTCAACGCCGTATCCGCGAGGCCCTTACGAGCACCGTGGGTGGAGATGAAGTACTGCAGGACGTCGAGGCCTTCGCGGAAGTTGGCCGTGATCGGCGTCTCGATGATGGAGCCGTCCGGCTTCGCCATCAGGCCACGCATCCCGGCCAGCTGACGAATCTGCGCGGGAGAACCACGAGCACCCGAGTCGGACATCATGTAGATGGAGTTGAAGGAGGCCTGGTTGATCTTGTTGCCTTCCGAGTCCTCGACTTCCTCGCCGCCGAGCTGCTCCATCATGGCCTTGGCCACGCGCTCGTTAGTGCGCGACCAGATATCCACCACCTTGTTGTAGCGCTCGCCGTTGGTGACCAGACCCATGCCGTACTGGTCTTCGATCTCCTTCACCTCGGCCTCGGCCTCTTCCAGGATCGCGGCCTTCTCGGGCGGCACGACCATGTCGTCCACACCGATCGAGACACCGGCGCGGGTGGCGTAGTAGAAACCGGCGTACATGAGCTGGTCAGCGAACACGACGGTACGCTTCAGGCCCACCTCGCGGTAGGACGCGTTGATCGCCGCCGAGATCGCCTTCTTGGTCATCGTACGGTTGACCAGATCGAAGGACAGCTCGTCCGGCAGCACCTCCAGCAGGAGCGCGCGGCCAACGGTGGTATCCACCACCTGGTTCACCGCGTGCCGCACCCCGTCGACGATCTCGTTGCGCGCGATGCGCAGCTTGACCTTGGCGTGCAGGCTGACGGAACGGGTGTGATAGGCGCGGGAGACTTCCGCTACGTCCGCGAACACGATGCCCTCGCCCTCGGCGTTCACACGCTCGCGGGTGATGTAGTAAAGCCCGAGCACCACGTCCTGCGACGGCACGATGATGGGATCACCGTTGGCCGGGGACAGGATGTTGTTCGACGCCATCATCAGGGCGCGCGCTTCCAGCTGAGCTTCCAGCGACAGCGGCACGTGCACGGCCATTTGGTCGCCATCGAAGTCAGCGTTGAACGCGGTACACACGAGCGGGTGCAGCTGAATGGCCTTGCCCTCGATCAGCACGGGCTCGAAGGCCTGGATGCCGAGGCGGTGCAGCGTGGGTGCGCGGTTCAGCAGCACCGGGTGCTCGCGGATCACCTCTTCGAGGATGTCCCACACCTCAGGACCCTCGCGCTCCACGAGGCGCTTGGCGGCCTTGATCGTCGCCGCCTCGCCGCGCAGCTGCAGCTTGGAGAAGATGAAGGGCTTGAACAGCTCCAACGCCATCTTCTTCGGCAGACCGCACTGGTGCAGCTTCAGGGTCGGGCCCACCACGATCACCGAACGACCGGAGTAGTCCACACGCTTACCGAGCAGGTTCTGACGGAAGCGACCCTGCTTACCCTTGATCATGTCGGCCAGCGACTTCAGGGGACGCTTGTTGGTGCCCGTGATGGCACGACCGCGACGGCCGTTGTCGAGCAGCGCATCCACGGCCTCCTGGAGCATGCGCTTCTCGTTGCGCACGATGATGTCAGGCGCGTTGAGCTCGAGGAGGCGACGCAGGCGGTTGTTGCGGTTGATGACGCGACGGTACAGATCGTTCAGATCCGACGTCGCGAAGCGACCGCCGTCCAGCGGCACCAGGGGACGCAGGTCCGGCGGCAGCACTGGCAGCACGGTCAGCACCATCCACTCGGGTGCGTTGCCGGACTCGATGAACGATTCCAGTAGCTTGAGGCGCTTCGACAAACGCTTGATCTTGGTCTCGGACGACGTGCCCGCGATCTCCTCGCGCACACGTGCGACTTCCGCGTCCAGATCGAGGGACTTCAGCAGCTCGAAGACCGCCTCGGCGCCCATGCGGGCGTCGAACTCGTCGCCATGCTCTTCCATCGCGTCGAGGTAGCCCTCGTCGGTCAGGAGCTGGCCGCGCTGCATCGGCGTCATACCCGGATCGATGACCACGAAGGCCTCGAAGTAGAGGATGCGCTCGATCTCGCGCAGGGTCATGTCCAGCATGAGGCCGATACGCGAGGGCAGCGACTTCAGGAACCAGATGTGGGCCACCGGGCTCGCTAGCTCGATGTGTCCCATGCGCTCACGGCGCACCTTGGACTGGGTCACCTCCACGCCGCACTTCTCGCACACCACACCGCGGTGCTTGAGGCGCTTGTACTTACCGCAAAGGCACTCGTAGTCCTTCACCGGGCCAAAGATCTTGGCGCAGAACAGGCCATCGCGCTCCGGCTTGAAGGTCCGGTAGTTGATGGTCTCCGGCTTCTTCACCTCGCCGAAGGACCAGGAGCGGATCATGTCAGGGGACGCTAGACCGATACGGATTCGATCGAAGTCCTCGACGGGCGTCTGCTGCCGAAAAAGCTTGAGAAGATCTTTCATGTAACTCTTACCTGCCCCGTTCGCTGGGCCCGCCCATGGCGGGCCACTCGTTTGCCGGGATGTTCACCGTCTCAGGTGTCGTCCCGGGGCAAAAATCAAACACGCCGCGTGACTGCGCCGTCAGTCGCTCTCCAGCTCGATATCGATGGCCAGAGAACGAATCTCCTTCACCAGCACGTTGAAGGACTCGGGCATGCCCGCATCCATCGTGTGCGTACCATCGACGATGTTCTTGTACATCTTGGTGCGGCCCTGCACGTCGTCAGACTTCACCGTGAGCATTTCCTGCAGCGTGTAGGAGGCGCCGTAGGCCTCGAGGGCCCAGACCTCCATCTCGCCGAAACGCTGACCGCCGAACTGCGCCTTGCCGCCCAGCGGCTGCTGGGTAACGAGACTGTAAGGTCCGGTGGAACGCGCGTGCATCTTGTCGTCCACCAGGTGGTTCAGCTTCAGCATGTACATGTAACCGACGGTGGTTTCGCGGTGGAAACGCTCGCCGGTACGACCGTCGATCAAGTTCGTCTGGCCGCTGCGCGGCAGGCCCGCGAGCTCCAGCATGTTCTTGATCTCCTTCTCCGTGGCGCCGTCGAACACGGGCGTGGCCATGGGCACACCGTTGGAGAGGTTCTTCGCCAGCTCCAGGACCTCGTCCTCGCCCAGCTCCTCCAGCGGCGTGGTACGACCGCCGCTCTCGTTGTAGACCTTCTCCAGGAAGCCGCGCAGCTCATCGGCAGACGCCTTGGCCCGCAGCATCCCTTCGATCTTCCGGCCCACACCCTTGGCTGCCCAGCCGAGGTGCGTCTCCAGCACCTGGCCGACGTTCATGCGTGAGGGCACGCCGAGGGGGTTCAGCACGACGTCGACGGGGGTGCCGTCGTCGCTGTAGGGCATGTCTTCCACCGGCACGATGGTGGAGATCACACCCTTGTTACCGTGGCGGCCGGCCATCTTGTCCCCCGGCTGAATGCGACGCTTCACCGCCAGGTACACCTTGACCATCTTCAACACGCCGGGCGCGAGATCATCGCCTTGGGTGATCTTGGCCTTCTTGTGATCGAAGCGTTCGTCGAACTCCTTGCGCTGCTCTTCGAGTCGCGAGGCGACGCCTTCGATCTGACGGTTGATGTCGTCGTTGCGCACGCGGATCTCGAACCACGAGGCGTGCGGCAGATCGGCGAGGTACTCGGAGGTGATCTCGCTGCCGGCCTTCAGACCCTGCGGTCCGCCGTCAGCAACCTCACCCACGAGCATCTTCTCGACCCGCGAGAACAGATCCTCCTCCAGGATGCGCAGCTGATCGTCGAGGTCCTTGCGCACCTTGGAGATTTCGGACTGCTCGATGGAGAGGGCGCGAGCGTCCTTCTCCACGCCATCGCGGGTGAACACGCGGACGTCGATCACCGTGCCGTCCATGCCCGGGGGCACGCGCAGGGAGGTGTCCTTCACGTCCGACGCCTTCTCACCGAAGATCGCGCGCAGGAGCTTCTCTTCAGGCGTCAGCTGGGTCTCGCCCTTCGGCGTGACCTTACCTACGAGGATGTCGCCACCGGTCACTTCGGCACCGATGTAAGCGATGCCCGATTCGTCCAACTTACCGAGCGCCGCATCACCTACGTTCGGGATATCGGAGGTGATCTCCTCCTGACCCAACTTGGTGTCGCGAGCCACACAGGTGAGCTCTTCGATGTGGATCGTGGTGAAGCGATCCTCGTGCACCAGGCGCTCGGAGATGAGAATCGAGTCCTCGAAGTTGTAGCCGTTCCAGGGCATGAACGCGACGAGCATGTTCTGGCCCAGGGCCAGCTCACCGAGGCTCGTGGACGGGCCGTCGGCGAGCACGTCACCACGTGCGATCGTGTCACCGGTACGCACCAGTGGGCGCTGGTTGATACAAGTGTTCTGGTTAGAACGCGTGTACTTGGTGAGGTTGTAGATGTCGACGCCCGGCTCGCCCGGAATCGTCTCATCGTCATGGGCACGGACCACGATGCGCGACGCGTCGACCGAGTCGACGAAGCCGCCGCGGCGGGCGACCACGGTCACACCGGAGTCGGTGGCCACGGCGCGCTCGATACCCGTACCCACGAGCGGCGTGTCCGCACGCAGGGTCGGCACCGCCTGGCGCTGCATGTTCGAGCCCATAAGGGCACGGTTGGCATCGTCGTGCTCGAGGAACGGAATCAGCGAAGCGGCCACGGAGACGATCTGCGAGGGCGAGATGTCCATGAACTGCACACGCTCGCGCTCGTCCGAAGACAAGGTCTTGAACTCGTTCTCGTGTCGGCAGGCGATCAGCTCGTCGACCAGTTCGCCTTCCTCGCCGAGGGCCGCGTTGGCCTGGGCGATGACGTATTTACCTTCCTCGATCGCCGACAGGTAGACGATCTCTTCGGTCACCTTGCCTTCCACCACGCGACGGTAGGGCGTTTCGAGGAACCCGTACTCGTTGGTGCGCGCGTAGGTAGCCAGGGAGTTGATCAGGCCGATGTTCGGGCCTTCCGGCGTCTCGATGGGACACACGCGGCCGTAGTGGGTCGGGTGCACGTCGCGCACCTCGAAGCCCGCACGCTCACGGGTGAGACCGCCAGGACCGAGGGCCGAGACGCGACGCTTGTGGGTCACCTCGGACAGCGGGTTGTTCTGGTCCATGAACTGGGACAGCTGGCTGGAGCCGAAGAACTCCTTCACCGCCGCCGCCACCGGCTTGGCGTTGATCATCTCCTGCGGCATCAGTCCTTCGGACTCGGCCAGGGTCAGGCGCTCCTTCACGGCGCGCTCGACACGGACCAGGCCGATACGGAAGGCGTTCTCCGCCATCTCGCCGACGCTGCGCACGCGACGGTTACCGAGGTGATCGATATCGTCGATGGTGCCGTTGCCGTTGCGGATGTCGATGATCGACTGCAGCACATCGAGGATGTCCGAGGTCTCCCCGTACTGCTCCACATGCTCCTTGCAGAACGCGTCGTCGCGATCCTTAAAGTACATGTAGTCGTAGAGGATGCCGGGACCGGTCACGTGGTCATGTCCCACACGACGGTTGAACTTCATCCGGCCGACCGCCGACAGATCGTAGCGCTCGGGGTTGAAGAACAGGTTGTGGAACAGGTTCTCCGCCGCCTCCTTGGTGGGCGGCTCACCCGGACGCATCATGCGGTAGATCTCCACCAGCGCCTCGAGGCGGGTGGTGGTGGAGTCGATGTCCAGCGTCAGGGAGATGTAGGGACCGCGATCGAGGTCGTTGGCGTAGAGCGTCTCGATGCTCTCGATGCCGGCCTCCACCAGCTTGCCGACGGACTCTTCCGTCAGCTGCTCGTTGACCTTCGCCAGCAGCTCGCCGGTCTCCGGATCGGGCACATCGTGAGCCAGCACCTTGCCGGAGAGGTAGTGGCGAGGCACTTCCACAAAGTCTTCGCCGGAATCCGCCAGCTCGCGCGTGTGCTTGCGCGTGACGCGACGACCTTCGGGCACGATCAGCTGATCACCGATGACCAGGTCGAACTCCATGGTCTCGCCGAGCAGACGCTCCGGCATCAGGCGCAGGCTGATCGTCTCCGCCGTCAGGCGGAACTCGTTCTTCTCGAAGAAGATGTCGAGGATCTGGTGGTTGTCGTAGCCCAGGGCACGCAACAGCACCGTGACCGGCAGCTTGCGGCGACGGTCGATTCGCGCGAAGAGTGCGTCCTTCGGATCGAACTCGAAGTCGAGCCATGAGCCGCGGTAGGGGATCACGCGCGCCGAGAACAGCAGCTTGCCCGAGGAGTGGGTCTTGCCACGGTCGTGGTCGAAGAACACACCCGGCGAGCGGTGCAGCTGGGAGACGATCACACGCTCCGTGCCGTTGATGATGAAGGTGCCGTTCTCGGTCATGAGCGGCAGCTCGCCGAGGTACACCTCCTGCTCGCGCACGTCTTTCACGGGCTTCTCGCTGCCCGATGCTTCCTTGTCGTAGATGACCAGGCGCACGGTTACGCGCAGGGGCGCCGCGAACGTGAGGCCGCGGAGCTGGCACTCTTTCACGTCAAAGGGAGGCTCACCCAAGCGATAGCTCACGTACTCGAGCGCTGCATTGCCCGAGTAGGAGACGATGGGGAACACCGAATTGAACGCCGCATGCAGGCCGATGTCCTTACGGTTGCCGGGCTCGTGCTCGTCCTGTAGGAATTGCCTGTAGGAATCGAGCTGAATGGACAACAGGTAGGGCACCTGCAGGATTCGCGGCCGCTTGCCGAAATCCTTGCGAATGCGCTTTTTCTCGGTGAACGAATAGGCCATTCGGGGGTATCCTCGCTTAGACGCTCAAGGCGTCCATTAGCCAGCGTTAAGGTAAGCTGGCAACTACACCACTACTCTCAAAAACACCGAAAGGCCGGCCGCCGATGGCGACCAGCCTTGCGGCTCCGGCTGCCGGGCTTCCCCCGGTTCAGCCGGTGCAACGTTACTTGATCTCGACCTTGGCGCCAGCTTCCTCAAGCTGCTTCTGAAGCTCCTCTGCTTCTTCCTTAGGCACACCTTCCTTCACAGGGGTGGGTGCACCTTCCACCAGAGCCTTGGCCTCCTTCAGGCCCAGACCGGTAATGCCGCGCACGGCCTTAATCACGGCGACCTTGTTGTCGCCGAAGCTGGCCATCACAACGTCGAACTCGGTCTTCTCTTCAGCCGCGGGAGCGTCGCCGCCACCGCCAGGGCCGGCCGCAACTGCAACGGGGGCTGCAGCGGAAACACCGAACTTCTCTTCCATCGCAGAGATCAGGTCCACCACTTCCATAACGGTCATGTTGGAGATGGTCTCGAGGATGTCGTCCTTAGAAACTGCCATTTTTATCTACCTCAACTATAAAACCTGGTAACCCGAATCGGTCCGGAGCGGCGCGAACGCCAGCGTTCATCCGGACGCTTCTTTCTGATCGCGCACCGCGGCGACCAAGCGTGTGAGCTTGGCGTGCGGCTCGGCGAGGGTACGAACGAACTTGGAAATCGGCGCCTGCATGACACCCAGAAGCATGGCCAGGGCCTGCTCCCGCGTCGGCAGACTGGCGAGGCGTTCGAGTTGCTCGGGGCCCATGAGCTCGCCGCCGACGGCGACCAGCTTGACCACGAACTTCTCGTTCTCCTTCTCCTTCGCGAAGTCCTTGGCCAGCCTTGCGGCGGCACCGGGATCTTCCTGGGAGAATGCCAGGATGAGCGGGCCCTTCAGACCCGGCTTCATGCACTCGAATTCCGTTCCCTCTACGGCCAGGGCGGCAAGCCGATTTTTGACCACCTTCATGTAGACCCCCGACTCACGCGCTTTCTTGCGCAACTCGGTCATCTGCTCGACGGTCAGTCCTCGGTATTCCGCCGCGACTGCTGATAGGGCATCAGCAGCGACCGCGTTCACCTCGCTCACCACGGCCGATTTCTGCTCTCGCGTCAAAGGCATGGTTAGCGTGTCCTCCGTTAACGGCTGCTCGAAACTGCGAACGCTACCGTCAGGTGTCGTACGAGTTCCGCTAGGGTGGCGACCTTCAACGGAGCTCCGTTTTCGGGTTCGCCGTCTGCGTAGGCATGCCGCTCGACGCCCGAGGGCGGGTCGTGGCGATTTAAGGCGGGACCGTGCTCAGCACGACCACACCACCTACGGTCTGGGACGACACCAGGCCGGAGCACTTTCGCGCCCCGAGCTGGCAGTCTCACCGCCCGACGAACAGCGCCGCCAGACAATGTTGGTTGCCGGGCCCTCTACGGTGAGAGTGACCGGCCGGCTCGATCCACTCAGATCGTTGAGGGATCGACGTTGATTCCGGGCCCCATCGTCGACGACAGGGTCACGCGCTTCATGTAAACGCCCTTGGCAGCCGAAGGCTTGGCCTTGTTCAGGTCAGCCAGCAGCGTCGAGAGGTTTTCGTGCAGCTTAGCTGCATCGAAGGTCACGTTACCGATGGGGCAGTGAATAATGCCGCCCTTGTCCGTGCGGTAGCGCACCTGACCGGCTTTGGCGTTCTTCACCGCGTTCTCGACGTCGGGCGTTACCGTACCGACCTTCGGGTTGGGCATCAGGCCGCGAGGACCGAGCACCTGACCGAGGCGACCGACAACACGCATCGCATCGGGCGTAGCGATCACCACATCGAAGTCCAGCATGCCGCCCTTGATCTGCTCGGCCAGGTCTTCGAAGCCGACGATATCGGCACCTGCGTCCTGAGCCTTGGTGGCGTTATCGCCCTGAGCGAACACAGCCACGCGCACGGTCTTGCCGGTGCCGTTGGGCAGGATCGTCGAACCGCGCACCACCTGATCCGACTTGCGCGGATCCACGCCGAGGTTCACGGCCGCATCCACGGACTCGGTGAACTTGGCGCCGGCCAGCTCGCGGATCAGCTCGAGAGCCTCACCGACCGGGTAGGACTTGGTGCTGTCGACCTTGTCGCGGAACAACTTTTGCCGCTTGCTCATCTTGGCCATTACTCAACACCCTCCACTTCCAGACCCATGCTCCGCGCCGTGCCGGCGATCGTCCGCACGGCGGCGTCCAGATCAGCGGCCGTCAGATCGGGATCCTTAGTGTTGGCGATCTCCTCGAGCTGGGCGCGCGTCACCTTGCCCACCTTGGTCTTGTTCGGCTCACCGCTACCCTTGGGCACGCCGGCCGCCTTGCGCAGCAGGACCGACGCGGGCGGCGTCTTGGTGATGAACGTAAAGCTACGGTCGTTGTAAACGGTGATCACGACGGGCGTCGGCAGGCCCTGCTCGATGCTCTGCGTCTGAGCGTTGAACGCCTTGCAGAACTCCATGATGTTCACACCGTGCTGACCGAGCGCAGGACCCACGGGCGGACTGGGATTGGCCTGTCCTGCCGGGATCTGCAGCTTGATGTAGCCCTGAACCTTCTTAGCCACTACTCGATTCCTCTATACATTGGGTGCAAACGCCTTTGCGGCTCCCCTGCCTCGCACCGGTTAGCCCGGGCGGGCGTTCCCCAACGCCGAAACGAGCGCTGAGGCATAAAACTCTTCTCTCAGGCTGGTGCCGACCCGGCGTTCAGGCCTTCTCCACCTGGCCGAACTCGAGCTCCACCGGTGCTGCGCGGCCGAGAATCTGGACCGCGACGCGCAAACGGTTCTTCTCGTAGTTGACCTCTTCGACCACACCGTTGAAGTCGTTGAAGGGGCCGTCGATGACCCGCACCACCTCGCCGGGCTCGAAGAGCACCTTCGGACGGGGCTTGTCCACACCCTCCTGCACTCGCTGCAGGATGGCCTCCGCCTCGGCGTCGCTGATCGGCGCAGGCCGATCGCTCGACCCACCGATGAAGCCGAGCACCTTCGGCACGTCCTTCACGAGGTGCCAGGTCTCTTCGTCGAGCTCCATCTGCACCAGCACGTAGCCAGGGAAGAACTTCCGCTCGCTCTTGCGGCGCTGGCCCTCGCGCATCTCCACGACTTCTTCCGTGGGCACCAGGATCTCACCGAACTTGTGGCCGAGGTCGTAACGCTCGATCCGCTCGATGAGCGACTGTTTCACCTTGTACTCGTAGTTCGAGTAGGCGTGGACCACGTACCAACGTAGAGACACTAAATCAGCCCCTGCCGGTGATCAGGCGCACGACCCAGCCGAGGCCGAGGTCAAGCATCCAGAAGAAGACACCCATGGTGATCGCGAACAGCAGCACGATGAGCGTGGTCTGCAGTGTCTCCTCGCGCTTCGGCCAGACGACCTTGCGCAGTTCGACGCGCGCGCCGCGCATGAAGTCCATGAACTGGCGGCCCTGGCTGCTGGTCGCAGCGATCGCCAAGCCCACGCCCAGACCCGCGAGCACCGCGGGCACGCGCAGTAGCACTGACGCGCTCGGGAAGTAGTAGTAGGTAAATATACCTCCCACCACGGCGGCCAGGGCGAGCACGAGCTTCATCGTGTCCAGCACGCTTGAGCTGCTCGACTGCTTCGCTTCCATCTTTCCTCTCGGCTAATGCCTGACGGATGAGGTGGCAGGCCAGGAGGGAATCGAACCCCCAACCTGCGGTTTTGGAGACCGCCGCTCTGCCAATTGAGCTACTGGCCTGT
>JBCBZW010000119.1 GCA_039815145.1 Pseudomonadota bacterium | reverse complement strand
CGGCCGACCAGACGGCCAGTCAGTGCTCACACTGCGCCGCGTGGGCGCGAGCGCACACACCGCTTCCTCGAGTCGCCCCGAGGCATGGGCCTTGCGCAAGCGGGCCTCCTCGAGCTCGTCTATCGGCATAGCACAGCTGCGTTGAGGGTCTTCACCGTTCTCCCAATCGATCTGTTCGGTGAACACAGAGACAAATTGCTGGGTGCACCGCTCGCAGCGTCGCAGCTTCACGCTGAAGTGAGACTCGGCGATGAGTGCGTGGGTCACGGGCACCTTGGGCCAGCACGCCGCCGCCGCCTCCACGTCATCGGGGAGGCAGACCTCGCAACCGAAGGCTTCGCTCGCCACGTGCCCGTGTCCCTTAGCTAATAGCGATCGAGTTGCGCGAGCACGGCCTCACCGGCCTGAGCGGTGCTGAGCGCGGTCGGCGCATCCCCCGCCAGGTCGCGCGTGAGCGCGCCGGCGGCGATCGCCTCGTCCACCGCACGCTCCACCAGCAAGGCCTCGCGTGACAGATCGAGGGAATGGCGTAGGAGCAGGGCAGCGCTGGCGATGGCCCCGTAGGGGTTGGCGATACCCTGCCCAGCGATATCCGGCGCGGAGCCGTGGATCGGCTCGTACAAGCCGAGGGCCTCACCGTTCAAGGAGGCGGAAGGCAATAGGCCCAAGGACCCAGCCAGCATGGAGGCCTCGTCGGTCAGGATGTCGCCGAACATGTTCTCGGTGACGATCACATCGTAGGCACTCGGGTGATGGATGAGGTGCATGGCCATGGCATCGACGAGCAGATGCTCGAGCTCTAGGGCCGGGAACTCCTCGGCCACCAACGCCGTGGTCACCTGGCGCCACAGGCGGGAGGTGGCGAGCACGTTGGCCTTGTCCACGGATACCAGGCGACCGCCTCGATCGCTCGCCAGCTGCGCGGCGAGGCGCACGATGCGTTCCACCTCCCCACGCGTGTAGGTGCACAGGTCGCTGGCGCGCTCGCTGCCTTCCTCCTTCTCACCGAAGTAGATGCCGCCGGTGAGTTCGCGCACCACCATGATGTCGACGTTGGCGATGCGATCGGGCTTCAGGGGCGATGCGCCGGCGAGCGCGGGGTGCGTGCGAACGGGGCGCAGGTTCGCGTAGAGACCTAACTCTTGGCGCAGGCGTAGCAGGCCTAGTTCGGGGCGTACGGTTGGGTGCGATGCCCACTTCGGGCCGCCGACGGCGCCAAGCAGGATGGCGTCCGACCCTCGGCACATCTCCAGGGTGGCGGAGGGCAGGGGATCTTCGGTCTCGTCGATGGCGGCGCCACCGATCAGGGCCGTCTCGAAGGTGAAGTCGTGGTCGAAGCGGGCGGCGATGGCTTCGAGTACGCGCACGGCCTCGGCGGTGACTTCGGGGCCGATGCCGTCGCCGGGCAGGATGACGATGCGGGCGCGTTTGGGCGTGCTCATACGTGTTGGGCCTCGAAGCGACTGATCGTATCGTCTTGACCCAGCAAGAACCCTAGCTGGTCGACGCCCTCCATCAGGCAGTGGCGGGCGAAGCCGTCGATCTCGAAGCTCACCGGGTCATTGCCGCCCACGGTGATCGTGCACTCGGCGAGATCGATGGACACGGTGGCGCCCGGCGCGCCCAGCAGGGCGGCGTGCGTGGCCTCGTCCACCTCGATGGCGAGCAGGCCGTTCTTCAGCGAGTTGGCGCGGAAGATATCGGCGATCCGCGAGCTGAGCACGGCGCGAAAGCCTTCGGCCAGTAGCGCCCAGGGGGCGTGCTCGCGCGAGGAGCCGCAGCCGACGTTGTTGCCCGCGACCAGGATCTGCGCGCCCTCGGCGGCGGGTTGGTTCAGGATGAAGTCCGGGTTGGGCGAGCCATCGGCGAGGTAGCGCCAGTTGGCGAACAGGCCCTGGGCCAGGCCGTCCCGGCTGGTGGTGGTGAGGAAGCGGGCCGGGATGATCTGGTCCGTGTCGATGTCGTTGTCGGCGATCACCACCGTGGTGGAGGTGAGCGAAGTGATCGGTTCCATCAGGTAAATCCTTGGGGGCGGCCTAAGCGGATGCCAGCTGGCGCGGGTCGGCGATCTTGCCGGCCACGGCGCTGGCCGCGGCGGTAGCGGGGCTCGCGAGGAGCGTGCGGGCGCCGGCCCCCTGGCGACCTTCGAAGTTGCGGTTACTCGTGCTCACGGCGTACTGGCCTGAGGCCACCGTGTCGCCGTTCATGCCGATGCACATGGAGCAGCCGGACTCGCGCCAGTCGGCGCCGGCCTGGAGGAACACCTCGTGCAGGCCCTCGGCCTCCGCTTCACGCTTCACGGCCTGGGAGCCGGGCACGACCAGCATGTTGACCCCGTCGGCGACGCGTCGTCCGCGCAGGATGTCCGCCGCCTCGCGCAGATCGCTCATGCGCGAGTTGGTGCAACTGCCGACGAACACCACGTTGACGTCGCGGCCGAGCAGCGGCGTGCCCGCTTCCAGGCCCATGTAGTCGAGGGCGCGACGGAAGCCTTCACCGCCTTCGCTCGGAATCTCGCCCGCCACCGGCATCACCATGCCGGGGTTGGTGCCGAAGGTGATCATCGGCGTGAGGGCGCTCGCATCGAGGATGACCTCGCGATCGAAGCTGGCGCCCTCGTCCGTCTTCAAGCCGCGCCAACGCTGCAGGGCGACGTCCCAGTCAGCGCCCTGCGGTACGCGTTCGCGGCCGGCGAGGTAGTCGAAGGTGGTGTCGTCGGGCGCGATCATGCCGGCGCGCGCGCCCGCCTCGATCGACATGTTGCACACGGTCATGCGCGCCTCCATGCCGAGCTGGCGGATCGCGTCGCCGCGGTACTCGATGACGTGGCCCGTGCCGCCGTCCACGCCGATCTGACCGATGATGGCGAGGATCAGGTCCTTGCCCGTGACGCCGGGCGCGAGGCGGCCCGCCACGTTCACGGCGAGGGTCTTTGGCCGACGCTGAAGCAGGCACTGGGTGGCGAGCACATGGCCCACCTCCGTGGTGCCGATGCCGAAGGCCAGGGCACCGAAGGCGCCATGCGTGGCTGTGTGGCTGTCGCCGCAGACGATCGTGTAGCCCGGCTGGGTGGCGCCGAGTTCCGGGCCCATCACGTGCACGATGCCGCGGCGGTCATCGTCGATGCCCACGAGGTCGATGCCGAACTCCTCGCAGTTGCGCTCCATCTGGCTGACCTGGCGCATGGCGGGCGTGTCGGCGCGGGGGCCGTAGAGGTCTGCGGCGCGGGTGGGCGTGGAGTGGTCGAGGGTGGCGAGCGTGCGGTCGACGCGTCGCACCTTCACGCCGCGCTCGCGCAGCACGTTGAAGGCCTGCGGCGTGGTGACCTCGTGGATGAGGTGCAGATCGATGTACATGACCGCCGGATGCGCCGGCGTCTCGTCCATCACCAGGTGCTGTTGCCAGACCTTCTCGAACAGGGTGCTGGGTGAACTCATTGCTTAGGCGCCGGCTGCCGCGGCGGCGCTGGCCGGCGCTTCGCGCAGGGGTTCCAGCCAATCGCGCGTGTCGGCGGTCTTGCCGGAGAAGAGGCCAAAGAAGGCGTCCTGGATCTGCTTCGTGATCGGGCCGCGGTGGCCGGGGCCAATCTCGATGTGGTCGACGGAGCGGATCGGCGTGACCTCGGCGGCTGTGCCGGTGAAGAACAGCTCGTCGGCGAGGTAGAGCATCTCGCGCGGGATGGACTGCTCCACCACCTCGTAGCCGAGATCCTTGGCCAGGTGGATGATGGTGTCGCGGGTGATGCCGCCCAGGATCGACGCCGCCGTGGGCGGGGTGATGATGCGACCTTGGCGCACGAGGAAGAGGTTCTCGCCGGCGCCCTCGCTCACGGTGCCGTCGACGGTGAGGCCGATGCCTTCGACGAAGCCGAGGCGCTGCGCTTCCATGGTGATCAACTGACTCGAGAGGTAGTTGCCCGCGGCCTTGGCGGTGGCGGGGATCGTGTTCGGTGCCACGCGCTGCCAGCTGGACACGCACACGTCCACGCCGCGCTCGAGGCCGTCGGCGCCGAGGTAGGCACCCCATTCCTGGGCCGCGATGCAGACATCGACGGGGCCGTCCACCGGCGGGGCGACGCCGAGGCCGCTCATGCCGCGGAAGGCGAAGGGGCGGATGTACGCGCCCTCTTGCAGGCCGTTGGTCGCGACCACCTCGTGGGTGGCGTCTAGCAGGGTCTGCAGATCGTAGGGGATCTTCATGCGGTAGATCTTCGCTGAGTCGTACATGCGCTGCATGTGATCGCCCAGGCGGAAGAAGCGCGGTCCCTCCGGCGTGCCGTAGAGGCGGATGCCTTCGAAGACGGAGGAGCCGTAGTGCAGGGCGTGAGACAGCACGTGGCAGGTGGCTTCAGCGAAGGGCACGAGTTGGCCGTTCTTCCAGATACTCGGTTGGGTGTTATCGCTCGACATTGGGGGGCCTCAAGCTCTTATTCGAAGATGGGGAGTACGGGGCGGTGCGCTTACGCAGCACCGCGGCGAGCATCGGGGTTAGCCGGCGCGGGGTGCATGGCCTTGGTGCGAACGATGCGGTTCAAGGCGTGGAGGAAGGCCTTGGCGCTGGCCTCGATCACGTCCGTCTCCAAGCCCTGGCCACGGTACAGGCGCTCCTCGTAGGACACCGTGACCGAGACGTCACCCTGGGCGTCCTCGCCGACGCTGACGCTGCGAATGTCGAAGTCCTTGAGCGTTGGGCGGATGCCGGTGGCGAGTTCGAGGGCGGTGAATACGGCTTCGACCGGGCCGGCGGCGACGGCGGCCTCTTCGACCACGTGACCCTCGTCGTCGGCCAAGCGAACGGACGCCGTGGAGGAACGCCCCGTGCCGGCACTGACGTGCATCTCTTCGAGCACCCAGGGCCCGACGCCGTGCACGTTGCCGTGCAGGACCAGGGCCTCGATGTCGCTGTCGAACACTTCCTTCTTGCTGTCCGCCAGCTTCTTGAACTCGGCGAAGACGGCGCTCACCTGATCGTCATCGAGGTCAAAGCCGAGATCTGAGATGCGCTCGCGCAGGGCGTGGCGACCGCTGTGCTTGCCGAGCACGAGGTTGGTGCGGCTGATGCCGACGTCCTGCGGGCGCATGATCTCGTAGGTCTCGGCGTTCTTCAGCATGCCGTGCTGGTGGATGCCCGCCTCGTGAGCGAAGGCGTTCTCGCCCACGATGGCCTTGTTCCGTTGCACGTGCAGGCCCGTGACGTTGGAGACCATGCGGCTCAGGGGGTAGAGGCGCGTGGTGTCGATGCCCGTGACATAGGGGAAGAGGTCGTTGCGCGTGCGCACGGCCATCACTACCTCTTCCAGGGAGCAGTTGCCGGCGCGCTCGCCGATGCCGTTGATGGTGCATTCGATCTGCCGTGCGCCGCCCTGCACGGCGGCGAGGCTGTTCGCCACGGCCATGCCGAGGTCGTTGTGGCAGTGAACCGAGAGGATGGCCCGATCGATGTTGGGGACGTTTTCGCGCAGGTGCTTGAACACGGCGAGGAACTCGGCGGGGGCCGTGTAGCCGACCGTGTCCGGGATGTTCACGGTGGTGGCGCCCGCGTCGATGGCGGCGGTGACGATCTCCGTCAGGAAGTCGAGCTCGGTGCGCGCCGCGTCCTCGGCGGAGAACTCCACATCGTCAAAATGCTGGCGGGCCATCTGCACGCTCTCCACCGCCCGCTTGAGGATCTCCTGGCGCGCCATGTTGAGCTTGTACTCGCGGTGGATGGCGCTGGTGGCCACGAACACGTGCAAGCGCTTTCGCTTCGCCGGCTCCAGCGCCGCGGTGGCGCGCTCGATGTCCTGCGCCTGGCAGCGGGCGAGGCCGCAGATGACGGGGCCTTCGATCTCTTCGGCGAGGCGCTGCACGGATTCGAAGTCGCCGGGGGAGGCGGCGGGGAAGCCGGCCTCGATCACGTCCACGCCGAGCTCAGCGAGCGCGTTGCCCACGCGGAGCTTCTCGCGCAGGGTCATGCTGCAGCCGGGGGCCTGTTCACCGTCGCGCAGGGTGGTGTCGAAGATGATCAGGCGGTCTTGGGAATCCGTGTGCTCGCTGGTCATGGCTTAGGGTCTCGGTAGGCTGAAGTGATGGTTCGAAGGGCTGAAAACGAAAAACCCCGCAGCGGCTGAAGTGTCCGGTGCGGGGTTTGAAGCGTCCTGGCTGTTGACCTCAGGTGCCCGCGTGTCTCCTGCTAAGGAGGAGAAGGTCGATGAGGAGGAGGGCAGCGCTGTGACGGATCGTGTTGCTGATCATCGTGTGGCCGTTTGCTCGTGACGGTAAAGCCGTCGACTCCTTGACACCTGGGTGAGTGCTTTCGCCCTCGGTCGCAATCAACTCTCGAAGGCAGTAAGCTCGATCGACCCGATACAACCACGGGTTCCCAACAGAGTCAAGCAGCTGCGAGCAAGGGGCAGAGCGAGTGGGCAGTGAAGGCAACGGGGGTGACGGTCGGCGTCACTCGAGCGTGATCGTCGACGGCGTGGAGCGGGCACCGAGCCGTGCCATGTTGCGGGCCGTAGGCTTTACCGACGCAGACTTCCGTCGACCGCAGGTGGGCGTCGCCTCCACCTGGAGCATGGTCACCCCCTGCAACATGCATATCGACGTCCTGGCCAAGGCCGCCGCCGCCGGCGTGGACCAGGCGGGCGGCAAGGCCGTGGTGTTCAATACCATCACCGTGTCGGACGGCATTTCCATGGGCACGCCGGGGATGCGCTACTCATTGGTGTCCCGCGAGGTCATCGCCGATTCCATCGAAACGGTGGTCGCGGGCGAGGGCTTGGACGGCGTCATCACCATCGGCGGCTGCGACAAGAACATGCCCGCCTGCGCCATGGCCATGGCGAGGCTGGATCGCCCGTCGGTGTTCGTCTACGGCGGCACCATCCGCCCGGGCACCGGTCGCCGCGACATCGTCTCCGTGTTCGAGGCGGTAGGCGGCCATGCGGCCGGCACCGTGAGCGATGCGCAGCTGAAGGAAGTGGAATGCACGGCCATCCCGGGCCCCGGTTCGTGCGGCGGCATGTACACGGCCAACACCATGGCGAGTGCGATCGAAGCCCTCGGCCTCTCGCTGCCCGGCAGCAGCGCCCAGGAGGCGGTGAGCCCGGACAAGCACGCCGACTGCACCCGCGCCGGCGAAGCGCTGGTGCGCCTGATCCGCGACGACCTGCGCCCGTCGCAGATCCTCACGCGCGAGGCCTTCGAGAACGCGATCACCGTGACCATCGCCCTCGGCGGCTCCACCAATGCGGTGCTGCATCTGTTGGCCCTGGCCCGCGTGGCGGGCGTGCCCCTGGCCCTCGATGACTTCAGTGCCATCGGCGCCCGCGTGCCCGTGCTGGCCGACGTACGCCCGAGTGGCCGTCACCTCATGTCCGAACTCATCGAGATCGGCGGCATCGCGCCGCTGATGAAGCGTCTCCTCGACAAGGGCCTGCTCCACGGCGATTGCATGACCGTGACGGGGCAGCCGATGGCGCAGAACCTGGCCGACGTCGAGGACTACCCGGCGGGTCAGAGCATCGTCGTGCCCTTCGAGCAACCGATCAAACCCGATAGCCATCTGGTGGTCCTGCGCGGCAACCTTGCGCCCGAGGGCGCCGTGGCCAAGATCAGCGGCAAGGAGGGTGAGCGTTTCACCGGTAAGGCGCGCGTGTTCGACGCGGAGGAAGCGGCCCTGCGCGCGATCCTCGACGACACGGTGGTGGCGGGCGACGTGATCGTGATCCGCTACGAGGGCCCGAAGGGTGGCCCAGGCATGCGCGAGATGCTGAGCCCCACCTCAGCGATCATCGGCCGTGGCCTCGGCGCCGACGTGGCCTTGATTACCGACGGGCGCTTCTCCGGTGGCAGCCACGGCTTTGTGGTCGGCCACGTCGCGCCGGAGGCGGCTGTGGGCGGCCCCATCGCGCTGATCGAAGATGGCGATGCCATCACCATCGACGCGGTGGCGAGATCGATAGAACTCGGTGTAGACGACACCACCCTCGAGGCGCGTCGCCAGGCCCTGAGCCCGCGCCCCCTCGAGACTCGCGGCGTGCTCGGAAAGTACGCCCGCCTGGTCGGTAGCGCCAGCGAAGGCGCCGTGACCGACATCGACGTCTGAATCTGAAGAGACTCCCACCTTGAAACAACCTGGATGGACCATCCATAAGTTCGGCGGCTCCAGCCTGAAGGACGCCGATTGCTTCCGTCGCGTCGCCGACATCCTCGTCAGGGCCTCCCGCGATGACCTGCCGCACCCGCAAGGCGTGGTGGTCTCGGCCATGGGTGGCATGACCGACGCCCTGCTCAGCCTCGTCGACCAGGCCGCCGCCGGCCACTCGAGCTTCCGCGAAGGCCTGCAACGCCTGCGCGATCGCTATCGCAATACGGTGATCGAGCTGGTGGCGGAACCCACGCGGGAAGAAGTGCTCGCCGCCTGGGAAGACGATGCGGAAGTGATCGTCGATGTGCTCCAGGGCGTGCTTCGCCTGCGCTCGTCCTCCCAGCGCAGTCGCGACCTCGTCGCTGGCTACGGCGAGATCTGGTCCGCTCGCCTGCTCGCGGCCGTGTTGGCGGGCGCCCTCGACGAGCGCGATGTCGGCTGGGTCGACACGCGCGAGGTGATCGTGGTGCGCTGGACCGAGCTGGGCCCCAGCGTGCAGTGGGATGCCTCCGGTCAGAAGCTCGGCGCCATGCTGCCTAATGATTTCGATGGCATCAAGGTGATCACCGGCTTCGTCGCCAGCGACGAGGAGGGTCTGCAGACCACCCTCGGGCGCAACGGCAGCGACTTCACCGCGTCCATCATGGCGGCGCTCCTCGGCGCCGACGACATCACCATCTGGACCGACGTGACCGGCGTGATGAGCGGCGATCCACGGCGCATTCCAGAAGCCGCCGTGATCGACCAGATCTCCTACGACGAGGCGATGGAGCTGGCCTACTTCGGCACCAAGGTCATCCACCCCCAGACCATGGGGCCGGCGATAGAACACAATATCCCGATCCACATTCGCTGCACCTTCGCGCCCGAGCATCCGGGCACGCGGATCACGGCCAATGTGGATGCGAGCCTGCGCGCCAAGGGCATCTCCGCCGTCGAAGACGTGGCCCTGATCAACCTCGAAGGGGCGGGCATGATCGGCGTGCCCGGCACAGCGGATCGCCTCTTCGGCGCCCTGCGCGACGTGCACGTGTCTGTGATCATGATCTCCCAGGGCAGCTCCGAGCACTCGATCTGCTTCGCCGTGCCCGGGCGCAGCGCAGCCACGGCCGAAGCCGCCGCGCGCCGCGCCTTTGCGGTGGAGCTGGCGCAGGGGCAGATCCAGGAGATCGACGTCTCCCGCCACTGCTCGATCCTGGCGCTGGTCGGCGACGGCATGATGGGGCGCCCCGGTGTCGCCGCTCGCCTATTCGGTACCTTAGGTCGCGCGGGGATCAACGTGCGCGCCATCGCCCAGGGGGCGAGTGAGCGCAACATCTCCGTGGTGGTCGACGAGGCCGATACCACCCGCGCCTTGCGCGCCGTGCACTCAGGCTTCTACCTCTCGGCCAAGACCCTCTCCATCGGCGTGCTCGGCGAAGGGCACGTGGGCGGCGCGCTGCTCGATCAGTTGGCGGCCCAGGCCGGCACCCTGCGCGATCGCTTCAACATCGACCTGCGCGTGCGGGCCATCGCCACCTCGCGCACGATGACCCTCGCCGAGCGTCGCGTCGACCTCGATCGCTGGCGCGGCACCCGCGCCGACGAGACGCGCAAGACGGACCTCAACCAGTTCGTCGACCACGTTCACACGGACCACCTGCCCCACGCGGTGATCGTCGATTGCACCGCGAGCGAAGTGCCCGCCGCCCGCTACGCGGACTGGCTGGCGCGCGGCGTTCACGTGGTGACGCCGAACAAGAAGGCGCACAGCGGCGACGGGGGTTACTACTCGCTGCTGAAGGCCGTGCAACGCCGCCACGGCACACACTTTCTGTACGAGACCACCGTGGGCGCGGGTCTGCCGATCATCAAGACCCTGCGCGACCTCGTCGACACGGGCGATGAGCTGAAGCAGATCGAAGGCATCTTCTCCGGCACATTGGCCTACCTCTTCAATGTCTACGACGGCCAGGAGGGCTTCGCGGCCCTCGTCTCGGCGGCGCGCGACAAGGGCTATACGGAACCCGATCCCCGCGAGGACCTCTCGGGCATGGACGTGGCGCGCAAGACCGTGATCCTGGCGCGCGAGGCCGGTATGTCCCTGGAGCTCAACGAGCTGGGGGTGGAGAGTCTGGTGCCGGCGGGCCTCGAGGACTGCCCCGTGGATGAGTTTCTCGCGCGCTTCGCCGAGCACGACGAAGCCATGCGCAAACGCGTGCAGGAGGCGACGGCCCGCGACGAGGTGCTGCGCTACGTAGCGCGCCTGGATTTCGAAACGGGCGAGGCGGGCGTGGCCTTGCAGAGCCTGCCGCGTACCCATCCCTTCGCGATGATGAACCTGACGGACAACATCGTGCGCTTCGTCACCTCGCGCTACGCGAGCAATCCGCTGATCGTGCAGGGGCCAGGGGCAGGTCCGGAAGTCACGGCGGGCGGCGTGTTCGCGGATATCCTGCGCTTGGGCGCCTATCTATCGAGTTAGCCCCCTCGCGGAGCACGGCCCGTGACGCAGCCACCCGATGAGCCGCCGCGCACGGACGCGGATTACTTCGCCCTCAATCGCGCGGGATGGGATCGCCGGGCGGAGGCGCACTTCCAGTCCAGCTTCTACGACGTGGACGGGTTTCTCGCAGGGAACACCTCCCTGCGGGAAATCGAACTCGCCGAACTACCGCAGGTCCAGGGCAAGCGCCTCCTGCATCTGCAGTGTCATTTCGGCCTCGACACGCTTTCCTTAAGCCGTCGCGGCGCGAGCTGCACCGGTGTCGATCTCTCCCCGACGGCGATCGACAAGGCGCGCGAACTCGCCGCCCGCGCGTGCCTGGACGCCGA
Source organism: Pseudomonadota bacterium (assembly GCA_039815145.1). Lineage (NCBI taxonomy): Bacteria > Pseudomonadati > Pseudomonadota > Pseudomonadota bacterium. The sequence continues at coordinate 5,068 of JBCBZW010000119.1, read as the reverse complement.
GTTCGTCTGCAGCAACGTCTACGACTACGTCCGCAGCGAGCACACAGACCCCTTCGACATCGTGTTCACCACCTACGGCGTGCTCTGCTGGCTGCCCGATCTCGACCGGTGGGCGAAGGTGGTGGCCGAGAACCTCTCGCCGGGCGGCATCATCTACCTGGCCGAGTTCCATCCGGTGATCGATCTGCTCTCGGGGTGGGGCTACTTCGGCGCTGGCACCCCCGATGTCGTGGAGGAGGGCACCTACACGGACGGCGGTGAGGCGGTACGCACGACGCTCGCCACCTGGGCCCACCCGCTGAGCCGCGTGCTCACGGCGTTGATCGATCAGGGCATCGTCGTGCAGCGGGTGAGCGAGTACGCCTTCAGCCCCTACGACTGCTTCGACGGCTTGGTGGAGCGTGAACCGGGACGCTTCTACCGCCAACACGAGGGCAAGGACGCGCCCCTGGTCTACACGATCACCGGTCGCAAGCCGGCTTGAGCTGGCCGCGACTACATCAGAACTCGACGGTGATTCCCAGCTGCGGAAACGTGGTGAAGCTGGTGTCAGCGAATTCACCGGTGACTGGGCTGAATTCCAGCGAGCTTTGGTTCTCGCTGCCGAGCACGTTGATCACGTCGACGAAGGCGATGAGGCTGAGTCCTCGTAGCCTCTGCCGGTAGTCGACGCGAACATTCAGCGAGCTGAAGGCGTCGAGGCGATCGACGTTGCGCGCCACCCGCTCCAGGGAGGAGCGCAGCGGTTGGGCCTCGCCGAGGACGTCGTCACGGATGATCACCTGGTCTGTCGGGGCGCCGGATGCGTATTGGTACTGCGCCGCGAACGCCCAGCGCTTGCCGGGTTCGTAGTTCAGGGTGATGTTGGCCACGTGGGGCCGGTTGAAGTCGGCATCGAAACGCCCCTGACCGTCGCGGAAGTCGCGCCGGGCACGGTTGTAGCCGTAGCGCGCGGAGGCTGACCAGCGATTGGAGAAGCGCTTGCGCAAGGACCAGTCGACGCCGTAGGTCTCCCCCACGCCCTCGTTGGTGAGTGCACCCGTGACTCGCTCCTGGTCTGTGAGCAGTTGATCCAAATCCTGGAAGTAGCCCTCCAGCAGCATCACCAGATCGTCGCCGAAGTACTGCTCCAAGCCCACGCTGAACTGGCGCATCTTCTCCGCCTCCAGGGAGAGGTTGCCGGCATTCGCTGCTATCTCCAGCAGACGTGGTGCCTGGATATAGACACCCGCGGTCGCGGACAGGCGCGTGCTGGGGCGTAGCTGCCAGTCGAGGCTCAGGCGCGGGGAGAGGTTGAAGTCGCTGAGCAGCTCGTCGTAGTCGGCGCGTAAGCCTGGAATGATGGAGAAGTTGCCGAGGTCGAACTGCTGATCCAGATACACGGCCGCGCGCAGGGCGTTCTCGTCGAGCTGTTGGTCGAATTGGGCCGGCGTGAGGGTGACGAAGAATTGATCCGGGGTTGGGCGCGTGTCGGTGCCATCGAACTCGTAGAGGTTGAAGTCGCGGCGCAGAGACTGCTCGTAGTTGGTGTTGAGGTAGGTGAGGCGCGAGCCCGCCGAGAACTTCCCCAGGCGATTGGACGTGGAGTAGTCGAGGCGCCAACCGAGTTCGCTCTCCCGCTCGCGCAGCCGCAGGATATCGGGATCGACAAAGAGCGAGTCGGCCGTGATCTCGCCCTCGGTGAACTCAGGGATAGCCTCGCCCTGGCGGCTGTCGTCGTCGGCGAAGCGCAGGTAGATGGAATTGCGCAGCTCGCCTTGCTCGCCCACCAGCTGTTCCAGGGTGGCGCCGATCACACCTGCATGCTGTTCGGTCTCTAGCAGGATGATGTCTTCGAAGTTCTCCGATGCCACCACCACGTTGGCAGCATCGCGGGAGAAGGTCTCGGGCGTGTAGATTGCGAGTACCGACAGGGTGCTGCGCGGTGTGAGTTCGGTCGTGGTCTTGACGATGAGATCGGCTAGCTCGGGCGTGCCCAGGTCGTCCTGGCCGATGAGGTCGAAGAGGGGGCCGAAGTTGTAGTAACGCGCGGAGACGAGCATCGAGGTGTTGTCGAGGCCGGCGGTCGGGCCGTCGTAGAGGAGCTCCGCCCCGGCGAGGTCGGCCTTGATGCTGAAGAACGGGGACTCACTGTTGCCCTCGGCCAGCCCAAGGCGCAGCAGGGAACCGTTGGCGCCACCGTAGGCCGCCTCCCAGCCGCCGGGCTGGAATTCGGCGCGGCCGATCACGTTCTGCCCGAAGATCGAGAAGCGACCGCCGCCGCCGAGTTCCTCCGTCTCGCCGAGGGACTGGTCGAAGTGCACCGTGCGGTCGTAGGGGATGTCGTCGATCAGGATGAGGTTGTCCCGTGGCCCGCGACCGCGCACGGAGAAGTTGGAGAATTCCCCGGTGGCGACCACGCCGGGAAGCTGGTTCAGGCCGCGGAAGATATCGCCCGCCGTGCCCGGTGCACGGCGAATCTCCTCGCGATTGAGCACCGTGCTGCTCACGGAGCCGAACTGACCAGTGTCGAGAGCGCGAGCGGCGACCACGATCACCTCCTCGATGTCGCCGCTGCGGGCGGCGAGCTCGAAGGCTACCACTTGGGTTTTTCCCGCGATGACGCGCTGGCTGGGTTCTGCGGCCGGTCGAAAGTCAGTCGCCTCCACCTCGAGGCGATAGATGCCTGCGGGGATCCCCGCCAGCTCGAAGCTGCCGTCGGTCTGCGAGCGCGAACTCGCCACCTCGGCGCCGGAAGGGCCCAGAACCATGATGGCCGCGTCGTTCACGGGTCGGCCGGTGCGCTGATCGATGACGCGCCCCAAAAGCGCTCCCGTGTCGTCGGGCCCTTGAGCGAGGGTGGGGGCTGACCACAGAGTGAGGGCCATGAGCCCGCCCAGTATCAGTCGTAGTGTGCTGATGTGCATGAGTCCCCTGCCGTGGAAAAGACCGCTCTAGGCGACGTCGTCTCGGCGCGATCCGACGCAGGATGGCCGCGCGTAGGACGTCACTCGCGAGCAGTATTCCCCCAAGGCCGGCTTATGGATTCGAGTGCTACGCCATCGAGTCTTCTAGGCGTCTCGGCGCGCTAGTCTAGGGTGACGAACAGCTCGGCGTGGATCGTCCAGCGGCCCCCCGCCAGCTTCCAGTAAGCCGTGTAGTGACCCTGGTCGATCACGCGAGGGGCGCTTTCGGACGAGCGTTCGTACCCGGTCCAATGGCCGAGTTCGACCGCGCGCTTGCCGCCCTCCGCGAGGGTCACCGAGTCCGTGGCGCGGACGAAGTAGGGGCGCGTGGGCGCGCTGAAGACGTTGCGCATGAGCTTGCGCAGTTCGCCGCGGGTGCGGATGTGTCCGCCGTTGCCGGCGGTGCCCACGTAGTCGCCGTCGATGGACGCCAGGAAGGTGTTCAGGTCCCCACGCTCCAGGGCGTCGTTGCTCACCAGCCGTACGCTGCGGATGTCGTCGTCTGCGGCCATCGTCTCACCTCCTAAGCCCGTGGCCCATCATAGCGCCGAAGGCGTTGGTGGCGCCGCGGCCGCCTCCGCCGCCGCCCGTACGCACATGAACCCCGCTCCCAGCACCAGTGCGAAGCCGATCAGGTAGGACAGGGAGAAGGGCTCGTCGAACACCAGCACGATCCAGATCGACGACAGCACCGGGGAGAGAAACACGAGCACGGCGCTCACGGAAGCGGTCACCCGCTCCAAGGCCTTCAGCCACAGGATGTAGGAGATGCCGTTGACGAGCGCACCGTTCACCACCACCGGCACCAGCTCCTCGCGCCGAGGCAGGGCGAACTCGGAGACCGCCAGCAGGCTCACGATCGAGACCAGCAAGCCCCCCACGAAGAGCAGGGTGGTGACCGCATAGGGCTCGCCGGCGAAGCGCTTGCTCAGCACGGAGAACAGGGCGAAGGCAAAGGCGCCCGCCAGGACCACGGCGGTGGTGGCGGCGCTGCTGATACGCAGGGAGAGTAGATCGCCTTTTGTGAGCACGATCAGGATACCGAGGAATCCGGCACCCACGGCGAGCCAGGCGCGGGGAGTCAATCGCTCGCCCAACAGAAATACTGACAGGATGATGATCAGTATGGGCCAAGCGTACTGCAGCACCAGCACCTCGATGCCAGCGCCGTGGGCGTAGCCGTAGTAGAGGCACAGGTAGTAGATGGCGCAGCCGAGGGCGCCGAGGAACATCACGTACAAGCTCTGGCGGAGCGTGAAGCGGCGAAGGCTGCGCAGGCCCTTCGCCGCCGCCAGGCAGGCACCCACCACCAGCAGGGACAGGGCGTTCGACCAGAACAGGAACTGGAAGTTATCCAGGGTGCTCTGGCCGAAGCGCGAGACCACCGGGATGAGGCTCCACAGGGCGATGCAGGTGAGGGCGTAGGCGTAGCCGGTGTTGCGCTTGGCGGTCATGCAGCGGCGGTCTGCCCGATCAGTCCGTGGGCAGCTTGCCCGGCTCGCCGCGCTCACCCAGGCAGCGCAGGATGGTTGGATCCCGGCTCAAGGTGGCGGTGGCGATGGTCACCTCGATGAGAAAGGCGATCACCCCGCCGGTGATCAACAACACGCTCAGGGTGAACAGGACGATCAGTGCAGCCTCCAGCTTCCAGCTCACCAACCCGTCCAGAAAGAGCACTACCACCACGCCGCACACAGCCACCGCCGAGGTCACCAGCAGGTTGACGGACACGTTGGCGAAGCGCATGCGGCGGAACAGGTCGTTCACCTCGTGGCGCATGCGGGCCTGCTTGCTCGCATCGGCCTGTGCCTCGTACTCGGCGATGAGGGCGCGGATGCGGTCGATCACGCGCGCCAGGCGCAGGGACACGACGTTCATCAACTGACCGATCGCCACGAGCAGGAACACGGGCGCGAGGGCCAGTTGGATGATCTCTACGGGGGTCATTCGATCGGCGTAGGCTGTCGGTGGGTGGTGGGGCAGCCTGGCCACAGGGGCACGCGCCGCGCCCTGCCTCGCTGCGGGGTGAGTCGCAGGCGAGGGGTCAAGAGCGAGTCCTAAGTGTAGGCGGACGTTCCCGGGTCGATCAACACGCCCTGGGGCGCTCGCGAGGGAGGGGCGCG
>JBCBZW010000118.1 GCA_039815145.1 Pseudomonadota bacterium | reverse complement strand
GCGGTCCTCGCTCCAGTGGTAGTCGTCGACGACCAGCGGCGTGTCCGTGCCGGGCGGCGTCAGCTGGGCGAGGTTGACGAGGACGGTTCGCTCGCCGGTCTTCGCGTCGTAGCGTACGATTTCCTTAGGTGGGTCCTCGTCCTCGGCTTGCTCGTCCTGGCCCTCCACGGCCTCGAGCATCGCGTAGCCCCCGTCGGGCAGCCACTGCAGGGCCTCGGGTTTTGCCGGCTCGTAGCGTTTCTCCTCGAAGATGGCCTCGTTGGTGAGGCGTCCCGCGGCCCCATCGTCGGTAGCGGCGTGGTGTTCCGCCTTGACGCCCGGTGCGGCGGCGAGCAGGAAGCAGGCTGGGGCGGCGAGCAGGCAGAGAGAACGAGCACGGATCATTGGCGGCACACTACGGCTGGAGGGTTCGTTCGCGCTCCGCCGATCGCTTGTGCGACCCCCGTTGCGCCCGAGCGTTGTCGCTCTTCGATCGAGCGACAACGGGCGCAGATGATCCGTCGGCGTCCGTCTGCGTGCAAGCGTGCGCCGCAGCGCACCGGGCATGGCCGCGCTCAGTGTGCGGTGGTGGCCAGCACGGGGTAGAGCGAAGCGACCAGCAGGATCGCCATGCTCCAATTGAACGCGCGCAATCGCCCGGGGCTCGAGAGAATCGATCGAAGCTGCTCGCCCAGCACGGTCCAGACGCTCACGCAGGGCAGGTTGATCAGGGCGAACACGCTGGCCACGAACAGGACGGCGAGGAGACTCTGACTCGGCGCGTAGACCGCCACCGAGGTGAGCGCCATGGTCCAGGCCTTCGGGTTGACCCACTGAAACGCAGCGGCCTGCCAGAAGTTGAAGGGTCGGCCTTCCGCTTTGCCCTCGCGCGTCGGGGCCGCCGCCGTGCCGATCTTGAACGCAAGGTAGAGCAGGTAGAGCACGCTCAACACCTTCAGCACCGTGTAGCTGGCGGGGATCGCGGTGAACAGGCCCATGAGGCCCAGGCCGACGATGACCACCATGAAGCCGAAGCCCAGGCCCACCCCCAGCATGTGGGGAATCGTGCGCCGGAAGCCGTAGTTGGCGCCGCTCGCCATGAGCATCAGGTTGTTCGGTCCCGGGGTGATGGAGGACACGACGGCGAAGGCGGCCAAGCCGCCGATGAGCTCGATGTTCATGGGGTTAGTATTCGGCAAGAACGGCGAAATGTGCTTGCATGATTGCGTCAATTTCCCCTATACACGCAACTTATGGCGGCGCCGGATAAGATAAACAACAGAATATTGCATGAGTTGGTGGGCGACGGGCGCATCACCAATGCCGAGCTTGCCGAGCGGGTGGGGCTATCTGCGTCCGCCTGCCTGCGGCGCGTGCAGGAGCTCGAGCGCAGCGGGGTGATCAGCGGCTATCGCGCGGTGCTCGACCGGGCGGCGATGGGGATCGGCTTCACGGCCTATATCGCCGTGGGCCTCTCCAGCCACACGTCGGAGTCTCAGCACGCCTTCGAGGCGGCGATCGTGCAGTCGCCGGAGGTGCGTGAGTGCCACAACATCACCGGGGCGTTCGAGTACTTACTGCGGGTGGAGACGGTGGACCTGGCCGCGTACAAGGTGTTCCACACCGATGTGCTCGGTACCTTGCCCCAGGTGCGTACGATCACCACGCATGTGGTGATGGAATCGGTGAAGGACGAGCGCGCGTGAGTCGCACAGGCGCACTCTCAACATATGGGGTCCCGTTGCGGTGGCCTATGCCCTGACTCTCGTATTTCGTGAGGTAGCGTGGCTGCTGTCCATGACGTATCGAACGTGAGGAGACCTGCTCATGCCCAGTAGCCCCCAAGAGAGCGCCTACGCCGCGCGGGTGGGAAAGCTCATGGACGCTCTCCAACCTTTCAGCCCGGGCCTGACAAAGCGCTTCGGTATCGATCCCCACAGCAACCTGCTGAGGGGCACGATCCACCCGCCCAACTTCGAGGACCGGGAGAAGATCGAGGAAGTGCTGGCGGCGTTCCCGGACCTGATCGCTCGCTGCGACATCTACGAGCGGATGCCCGACGAGGTCATCCACCAACACATCGGTCAGTGCGATCTGCCGCGCATGCAACAGCTGCTCGCGGAGGACTTACTGCGCGTGGCGGCGCTGGCGCGGCAGGAGCAAGGTGATGACCCGGCCTACGCGATGGTCGTCTGGATGGATCCGCCCCAAGGCGGGCTAGGCTATCGCCTCTTGTGTAGTCGAGGCTTCGCCCGTGACCTTGCGCAGTGTCAGGCAAGCGAATACGGGCACTTCTACCAATCGAGTGCGCAGATCCAGGGTCACCGGTTCTATGAGTTCGAGAGCTTCAGCTACGATCCCTGCGCGGAGTTGCTAAACACGCTAATGGAGAACAACGACAGGGCGACCGCCCTGTTCCATCGATACGGCAACGCCTTCTCGTCGGAAACGAGCGAGTACATGGAGTTAATGACGGATGTCTGCGTCGAAGCAATCCAGGGCGCCGTGGATCAGGTGAAGCAAACGCTGCTGATCGAAGAGGGCTTCGTCATGCTCGTCGACTATTACGACCAGGCATTGACGCAAAGCTTCCGTGCGGCTCGTCGCACGATGAGCGCGGCTCAGCTTTCGACATTACTGGGGGACTACTACCGCAATTTCTTGCCCTGAGATGCCAAGCGGCCCACACGCGGGGTAGAGCAGCTAGCGATCCTGGTGCGCCAGGTGAAGGCGCTGCACAAGCGCCCTGTTCGTCGGACGTTTTGGGTCTGGTGCTTGCGAGCGGGACCTTCCCCGCGTGGAAGCGCACATTAGCTGGCGTCGTGGAAGATCACCCCTAGGGTCATCCGCTCGCCGCGGCGTACGCAGCTCACCCCATGGCGCATGCGAACGCGGTGATCGCCCCGAGGGCCTCGCGCAGGGCGTTCGTTGACGGCGAAGACCACCCCATCCCCAGCCCCCGCGAGGGGGACTACGTCCACCCGCGACTGGCTCCGCGCCTTCTGCTCGGTGAGAACGAACTCACCTCCCTCAAAGTCCTCCCCGGGATTACCGAGCAGCACCGCTAGCTGAAGCGGAAACACCTGGTCTCCGTAGAGATCCTGGTGCAGGCGGTTGTAGTCCCCGGCGGCGTAGCGCAGGACCAGGGGCGTGGGACGGCATTGGCCCGCGCGATGGCAGCGTTCCAGGTACTCGTCCAGCGAGGCGGGGAAGCGCTGTGAATGGCCGAGGCGCACCTGCCACTGGTTCGCCAGCGGAACGAGGCGCGCGTACAGGGTCTCGCGTAGTTGTTGTACCACCGCCGGGAGCGGGTAGTTGAAGTAACGATACTCGCCCCGACCGTACCCGTGGCGCTGCATATCGATGTGGCTGCGAAAGCGCGCCCTATCATCGAACGCATCGCGCAGAGCTGCGCACTCATGCGATGACAACAACGGGCCGGTCAGCGCCCATCCCTGGGCGTCGAGGGCTTCGCCCAGATCCAGGACGCCCTCATTCATCGGGGCTTGCCAGCGCGCGGCGCCGTCGCTCCGCGTCCAGCAGGGCGCGCTTGCGCTCCACACCCCATCGGTACCCCCCGAGGCTGCCGTCGCCCCGCAGCACGCGGTGGCACGGCACGAGCACCGCGATACGGTTGGCCCCGCAGGCGTTAGCGGCGGCGCGCGTCGCTGAGGGGGCATCGATAGCGCGCGCCAGCTCGCCGTAGCTCACCACGTCCCCCTCGCGAACGCTGCACAGGAATCGCCACACCTTGAGTTGAAACGCGGTACCGCGCAGATCCAGCGGCAGGTCCGGCCTGGGCCCTTCGCCGGCGAGGTGGCCCTCAAGCGCGTCCATCCACTCGCCGAGGGGCGCGTCCGCGTGAGCGGGCATTGGGATGAGCGAGGCGTTGGGGAACTCCTTCTCCAGCTGCGCAAGGAGCGATGCCGAAGCGTCCCCGAACTGGGCGAAGCAAACGCCTCGCCCGGTCGCCGCCATCATCAATGGGCCGAGGGCAGTCTCCCGGGTGGCGTAGTGGATCTCTTCGCCAGCGCCGCCCGCACGATAGGCGGACGGCGTCATGCCGATGTGGCCGTCGAGGCGTTCGTAGACGCGCGAGGTGGAGCCGAACCCAGCCTCGAAGATGGCATCGAGCACGCCGCCGTCTTCCTGCTCACGCAGCTCCGCCTTCAGCCGCTGCATGCGCCGCGCGTCCTGCCACGCTTTTGGGCTCACGCCTAAGTGTTTCGTGAACAGCCGTTGTACGCGAGTGGGCGTCATCGCCGCCTCGCGGCCGAGGCGGGCCAAGGTCACGGTTTCGTCGGCGTGCTCGTCGAGGAAGCGGCAGAGACGTTCGATCAACTCGCGCTCTTGATCGAGCGCTTCGGGGCGGCATCGTCGGCAGGGGCGTAAGCCGCCTTTCTCCGCGGCGTGAGCCGTGTCGAAGAAGACCACGTTCGCCCGCTTGGGCTGGCGCGCCGCGCAGCTCGGGCGGCAGTACACACCGGTGGTGGTGACGCCGTAGAAGAAGTGTCCGTCGGCGTTGGCATCGCGGGCGCAAACGGCCTGCCAGCGCTGCGTGTCACTGAGGCGGGAGGACTGCGTTGGGCTCATGGGGGCTTCCTGTCGCTGGCCAAGGTCACACGGAGCCTACGGTGAGCCTACCCCCGCGGCGCTCCGATTCTTGCAGGCAATCTCAAACCGGGGCCGAGAGCTCTTGGCCCGTCTGCACGTTCCAGAGGGCGCAGTACTGACCGCCGGCGGCGAGCAACGCCGCGTGGGTGCCGGACTCGATGATGCGCCCGCCGTCCAGCACGTGGATCTGATCGGCCCCCACGATGGTGGACAGGCGATGAGCGATGACGATGGTGGTGCGCGACCGCGAGATACGCGCCAGCGAGCGTTGGATCGCCGCTTCGGTCTCGTTGTCGACGGCCGAGGTGGCCTCGTCGAGGATGAGCACGCGGGGATCGCGCAGCAGGGCGCGGGCGATGGACAGGCGTTGGCGCTGACCGCCCGAGAGCTTCTGCCCCCGCTCGCCGACCACCGTGTCGAAGCCGTGGGGGAGGCGCTCGATGAACTCCATGGCTTCCGCCGCCTGGGCCGCCGCGAGGATGTCCTCCTCGCTCGCCTCGGGTTGACCGTAGGCGATGTTCTCGCGCACCGAGCCCTGAAACAGGAAGGTGTCCTGGCTCACCAGGCCTATGTGCTGGCGAAGCGAGCTCAGTTCCAGGGCATCGAGGGGTTGACCGTCGAGGGTGATGGTGCCGCTGGCGGGGGAGTAGAAACGCATGAGCAGCTTGATCAAGGTGCTCTTGCCTGAGCCCGTCTGACCGACGAAGGCGACGGTGCTGGCGGCGGGGATGTCGAGGCTGATGTCGGCCACGACGGGGGCGGTGTCCTTCTCGTAGGCGAAGCTCACCTGATCGAAGGCGATGTGGCCACGCACGTTCTGCGCGGGCTGCGCGTCGGGGCGATCGCGGATGCGTACCGGTGTCTCGATTAGATCCAGGATCCGACGCGTCGAGGCCATCGCACGCTCGTAGAGGTCGACCGTCTCGGCGAGGCCGGTCAGCGGCCAAAGCAATCGTTGGGTGAGAAACACCAGCACGCCGTAAGCGCCCACGTTGAGCTTGCCGTCCAGGGTCATCCAGCCACCGAGCAGGAACGTGGCGAGGAAGCCGGCCAGGATCGCCATGCGGATCACCGGGATGAAGGCCGAGCTGATGGCGATGGCGCGACGGTTGGCGTCCACGTAGGCCTCGCTGTCCTCGCGGATGCGCCCGGCCTCGAACGCCTCGGTGGTGAAACTCTTGATCGTGGTGATGCCCGCCAGGTTGGCGGACAAGCGCGCGGAGAGGCTCCCCACCTTCTCGCGCACCTGGGCGTACAAGGGCTGCGCCCGTCGTTGGAAGTAGAACGCGCCGATCACGATCAGGGGGATGGGGGTGAAGGCCATCAGGGCGATCAGGGGAGAGATGGCGAAGAACACGGCACCCACCGCCACCAGCGTGGTGGCGACCTGGATCAGGTTGTTGGCGCCGCCGTTCAGGAAGCGTTCCAGCTGGTTCACGTCGTCGTTGAGGATCGCCACCAGGTTGCCGCTGGCGCGGTTCTCGAAGTAGGCGAGGTCGAGGCGTTGCACGTGCTCGTAGGCGTCCAGGCGCATGGTGTGCTGCAGGTCCTGGGCGATGTTGCGCCAGAGCACGAGGTAGAGGTATTCGAAGAGCGACTCACCGGCCCAGATGGCGAGGGTGAGGCCGGCGAGGAGCAGCATCTGGGCGCGCGCGTCGGTGATGCCGATGGCGGCGACGAAGGAGTCCTGCTGGCGCACCACCACGTCGATGGCGATGCCGATGAGGATCTCCGGTGCTACGTCGAAGAGCTTGTTCACCACCGAGCAGAGGCTCGCCAGGGTGATCCGTCGGCGGTAGCTGCGGGCGTAGGTGAGCAGGCGACGCAGGGCGCGGAAGGAGGATTGGGCAGCGGTGTCGGTCATCAGGCGCGGTCCTGGGAGCGGTGCCGGGAGCGGGTACGCTACAGTAAGCACCGCACCCGCGGCCAGCGATGAGGGAGGACGACCGCCAATGCTCGAGGTACCCCGGATCGAAACCGAACGGCTGATCCTGCGCGGCCTTGAAAACCGCGACACGGACGCCTTCTGCGAGATGATGGCCAACGATGAGGTGGCCCGCTTCATCACGCCCCAGGGCAAGGGCGTGGGGCGCGGGGATGCCTGGCGCTCCATGGCTACCGTGGTCGGCCACTGGGCCCTGCGCGGCTACGGGTTCTTCGCGGTGGAGGAGAAGGCCACGGGCCAGTTCGTCGGCCGCGTGGGGCCGTGGCAGCCCGAGGGCTGGCCGGCGCTCGAGTGCGGCTGGACCATCGCGCGACCCTACTGGGGTAAGGGCTACGCGAGCGAAGCGGCGATCGCCGGCGTGCAGTGGATCTTCGCCCAGAAGCCGGAGCTCACGCGCATCATCAGCGTGATCGATCCCGGCAACGAAGCGAGCAAGGCCGTGGCACGCAAAATCGGTGAGCGCGATAGCGGCGGGCGCTGGGAGTTCTGGGGCGAGACGCTCGAGATCTGGGAGTGTCCGCGGGAGGAGTGGTTGGAGCGCTTCGGCGCCCAAGGCTCATGAGCCACCGGGACGACCGCTTCGAGCTGTGGAACCTGCGCGTAGAAGTGGTGGGCGAGGAGGACGCGATGGTGTGCTCCCACCACCCGGGCGATCACTTCGAGGTGCTAGGCGAGAACCTCGTGTTCCCGCCGAACCAACCCTTCAGCCTCTACGCGCTCGCGGCCATCCTGCCGCTGCTGCCCGCCACGCAACGCATCACCCACGAGAACGACTGGATGACCACCGACGCCGAGATCGCCTGCCCCGATCCCCACTGCGGCGCACGCTTTCGCATCACGCGCACCGGGCGCACCACCTTCCGCCACAGTGAGACCACCGCGGTACCGCTGCCGCCGGCGCGTGACGATGACTGACATGGCGCCACGCACGGAACTCGCCCCCGGCTACTCGATCGCCCAGGTGATCAACGGCTGTTGGCAACTCACGCCCGATCACGGCGGCGGGCTGCAGGATCAGCAAGCGGTGTTCGCCATCTTCGACGACTTGGTGGAGCACGGCTTCACCACCTTCGACGGAGCCGACATCTACACGGGCGTTGAAACGCTCCTGGGCGCCTACCGCGCGCGTTTGGCAGATCCTGACCGGATCCAGATCCACACCAAGTACGTGCCGGACCGGTCGGCGCTGGAGACGCTCCGCACCGCCGACGTGGAGGCGGCGATCGAGCGCTCCCGCCGTCGCCTCGGCATGGATACCCTCGATCTGGTGCAGTTCCACTGGTGGCGCTACGAGGTGCCCGGCATCGAGATGGTGCTCGAGGCCTTGCAGGAGGCGCAGGCTAAGGGCCGTATTCGGCTGCTCGGACTCACCAACTTCGACACGGCGAACGTGCGCGCCATGGTGGATGCCGAGGCACCGGTCGTGTCCCTGCAGGCCCAGTACTCGCTCCTGGACCGACGCCCCGAGCGGGCGATGACGGCCCTGGCGGGCGAGAGCGACGTGAGGCTCATCCCCTACGGCGTGCTCGCCGGTGGATTCCTGGGTGATCGTTACCGCGGCGTAGCACCGAGCGCGTCGCAGGCCAATCGCTCCCTCACCAAGTACCGCCTGATCATCGAGGAAGCGGGCGGTTGGGACGCCTACCTGGGCCTGCTCGACCTCCTGCATGAGATCGCCAGCGCCAACCAGGTGTCCGTGGCGACCGTCGCGGCCCGGTGGGTGCTGGAGCAGCCGAGCGTGGCGGCTATTCTGCTCGGCGTCGGCAGCCGCTCCCGGGCGCAGGAGAACCTGGAGATCGCCACCCTCGAACTCGCGGACGATGAACGTCGCGCGCTGCAAGCCGCGCTCGCGACCCGGCCGATTCCGCCCGGGGACATGTTCGATCTCGAACGCGACCCCCACGGCCGCCACTCACGGATCATGAAGACAGATCTGAACGCCGTAGCCCCCGACGGAGCCCCTTCTTGAGCGCCAGGCCCGCTGGCGAGCGCCGGTGGTCCTCGAGCGTGATGTTCTTCGCCGCCGCCATCGGCAGCGCGGTGGGCATCTCCAACGTGTGGAAGTTCACCTTCGTCGCCGGCCAGAACGGCGGCGGGGCGTTTGTGCTGATCTACGTGGCCGCGGTGGCGCTCATCGCCCTGCCGGCGCTGATCGCCGAGTTCATGGTCGGGCGGCGGGGCGGGGCAAGCGTCGTGCGCAGCATGGCACTCCTGCACGAGCGCGATGGCATTGGCCGCGCGTGGCATTGGTACGGCCTGATGGCCGCGATAGGCGCCTTCATCGCCCTCAGCTTCTACGCCGTGGTGGCAGGGTGGACCGTGGACTACTTCCTGCGCGCCCTCGTGCAGCCTGCTAGCGGCACGACGGTGGAGCGGGCGGCGGCCGACCTCGACGCGTTGTTCGCGAGCCCGGGCCGCATGATGCTCGCGCAGCTCGCCTTTCTGTTGGCAACGGGGTTGACCGTAGCTGCGGGGGTGCGAAAGGGACTGGAGCGCGCCCTGGGCTGGCTGACGCCAACGCTGTTCGTGCTCTTGCTGGCGTTGCTCGCCTACGCGGTGGTCGCCGGGGACTTCGTCGCCGGCCTGCGCTTCATGTTCGTGCCGGATTTCTCTCGGATCACGGCCGACACGGTGCTGACGGCGGTCGGGCAGGCTTTCTTCTCATTGGGCATCGGCCTGGGCGTGCTGTTCACGCTCGGCGCGTACATGGACGAGGAGACCTCAGTCTTGCGAGCAGGTGTGGTGGTGGCTGCGGCCGACGTTGGGGTTGCGCTGCTGGCGGGCATGGCCGTGTTCCCGATCGTGTTCGCCAACGAACTCTCGCCGGCGGAAGGCCCGGGGTTGATCTTCGCCACCTTGCCCGTCGCCTTCGGGCAGATGCCGGGCGGGCTCATCGTGGCGCCGCTGTTCTTCGCCCTCATGGCCATCGCCGCACTCACATCGGCGATCACCATCCTCGAGACGGTGGTGGCCGCGGTGGAAGACTACAGTCGCTGGCCGCGCTGGTTGATCAGCCTGGTGCTCACGGCAGGGCTGTGGCTCGCGGGGTTGGGCACGGTGTACTCCTTCAATCGCCTCGCGGACTTCCACCCGCTCGGGTTCCTGCCGGTGTTCGCGGAGCGGAACATTTTCGAGAGCCTGGACTACGTGGTGTCGAACTTCATGATGCCCGTGGGCGGCGTGTTGGTGGCGATCCTCGCCTCGTGGGGATTGCGGCGGGAGGTGTCGGCGCAGGCGCTGGCGGGGTCGCCGGGGGTGCACCGGGTGTGGTTGGTGCTCACGCGCTACGTGGCGCCGGCGGCGATCGCCCTGGTGTTCGTCGTCAATCTGTAGGCGAGCGTTGGAACCACCGACGCAAGAGCGGGGCACGGGTTCCGAGTAGCCAGACCAGGCCGGCCGCCAGGAAGACCCACCGTTGCGCGTCCTCGGGGACGAAGAACGCAGTGATCAGCAGGGCGCCTCCGCCGATCATTCCCAGGCGCTGGGGGCGCTTGGAGGCGAAGAAGGTGGTCGGCTTCTCGCCGCCGTAGTCCGCGTACAGGCGGCGCACGATGTCGGCGGATTCCCCGACCCACTCGGTACCGTTATCCGTGTCGATCCGCAGCACCGGGACCGTGCCGCGGCCGGTCGCTTCGTGCATGGCGGCCGCGTGTTCCGCGTGCTCGCGGATGTTGCGTTCGTCCACCTCCAGGCCGAGATCCGCGATGGCGGCGCGCACGCGCTCGCACCACGGGCAGCCGCGGAACCAGTAGAGGGATAGGCGCGTCTGATCGGTCATGCGGTGTGCTTCTAGTAACCGAGGCGCGCGTCGACCTGACCCGCGAGGGGCTGGCCCTCGAGGTATCGGCGTAAGTTGTCGGCGAACAGGGTCGTGATGCCGTCTTCGGGCGTGACAGCAGCGATAGGTGGCGTTAGGTACAAGCCTTCGGTTCGCCAGAAGGGGTGGACCGAAGGCAAGGGCTCTTCGGCGAAGACGTCCAGCACCGCGGCGCGCAGGGCGCCCCTGCCAAGGGCGTCGATGAGCGCCTGCTCCTCGATCAGTGTGCCGCGGCCGACGTTGATGAGGATGGCGTCGCCGCGCATGGCCCGAAAGGCCTTCGCATCGAGCAGACCTCGGGTGCCAGGGGTGTCGGGCAGACTTGCCACCAAGTAGTCCGCATCGCCCAGTACCCCGGTGAGACGGTCTACCGGGTACACCCGGTCGATGCCCGTTACTGCATCGCCGCGACGTGACACGCCGAGGGTCCGCATCCCGAAGGCTCGCGCCACGCCCGCGATGTGGGCGCCAATGCTGCCGGTGCCGAGGAGGAGCATCGTCTTGCCCTGCAGATCCGCCCACGGCAGCTGGGCCCAAGTACCGCGGCGTTGCTGCTCGTGGTAATCCAGCAAGCGTCGCTCGAGGGTGAGCAACCAACCGAACACGTACTCGGCCATGCGCGGCCCGAACAACCCCTTGGCCGCAGTAAGCTGGATCGCCTGATTCGGGTGCGACGCGATGGCCTCGAGCACGGGCGCGACGCCGGCCCAGGTGCTTTGCACCCACCGCAACGCTGGCAAGTGGGGCACGAGGTTCGCGATGAGCTGCGGTGGACCGACCAGCACCTGCGCGTGGCGGGCCGCCCCGTCGATGTCAGCGGCAGACCGCACCAGAGCGAGCGGTGGCAGCGTCCTGTCGCCAGCAGCCTTACGAATGCCTTCGGCGAGAGCCGCCGGATCGGTCGGATCCGCTACGACGATCTGCGCGGGCTCGCCCATCGTGTGCTCAGTTCCAGGCATCCAGCACCACTGACACGTCGACCGTGCCGTCCGGGCGCGCCAGCGTCACCGTGATCCGTTGTCCGGGCTTCAAGGTTTCCAGGGCCAGTAGCACGTCACCGGAGGCATCGATCGGCTCGCCGTTGATGGCGACCACGATGTCGCCGAGGATGATGCGCCCGCGACGATCGCGCCGGGTCGGTCGGATGCCGGCGCGTTCCGCGGCGCTGTCCTGACCGACCTCCAGCACGAGGGCGCCGCGACGAATGCCGAGGCGGTAGGCCACGCGGGGGTTGGCGAAGTCCGCGCCGAAGGTGGGGCGGCGAAGGCGACCGAACTCGATGAGATCCGGCACCACCCAGCTCACCACGTCGACGGGTATCGAGAAGCCGATGCCGGCGCTGGCGCCGGAAGGGCTGTAGATCGCCGTGTTGACGCCGATGAGGTCGCCGCCGGAGTCGAGCAGGGGGCCGCCGGAGTTGCCCGGGTTGATGGCCGCGTCGGTCTGGATCATGCCGCGGATCGGAATGCGCGCGACGGACTCGATCTCCCGATCGAGAGCGCTGATCACGCCCGTGGTGAGCGTTTGGTCGAGACCGAAGGGGTTGCCGATGGCGTACACGGACTGGCCCACCCGCAGATCGTCGGACTTGCCACGCGGCAGCGGTTTGAGCTGCCCACGCTCGGCCTCGATCTTGAGCACGGCGAGGTCCTTGGTCGGTTCCACGCCGACGATGGTGGCGGGCAGCACGGTGCCGTCGGCGAGGGTCACCTGGGCGCGATCGGCGTTCTGGATCACGTGGTAGTTGGTGACGACGTGACCGTCCCGATCCCACACGAAGCCCGAGCCCGTGCCGCGGGGGATCTCCTGGAGGTTCAGGGTGAAGAAGTCGCGGCGCACGGCCAGGGTGGTGATGTAGACCACCGAGGGGGCGGCGTCTTCGAACAGTTCGATCGTGGCGCGTTCTGCCGCCGTCAGGCGCGTGGCGTAGCTCTGGGGCGCGGCGCCCAGTAGCAGGGGCAGCGCTAGGGCGATGGCGAGAACCAAGCGCGGGACTTGAATCGATGGGTGCATGGATCCGAATCGGGCGAGTTGACAAGAAACGGTAATTCTAACGCGGGGATGTTCCCCACAGACTGCTTTCAGATGCGGGCGCTTCACTCTCCTTCAAGGGTTCGTTACCTCGTCGTAGGGTCCCGCCTAGGCTCGAACGGCGAGCGCCACCAGGTCGCCGACCGCTCGGGCGAGCGCATCGGGGTCGGGATGTTGGCTGTGGCTGTAGAGCCAGTTCTGGCGATGGCCCACATCCACCAGCCCCGACCGCGACGAGCGCGACTTCTCGCGGACCCGCACGCGCGTGTTCGCGTCCACCGCCTCACGCCACTGGTACAAGCGATCGGTGTCGCGGGTCTTGCGCGAGTCGAGCACGCAGTGCACGGCGCCGGGCGTAGCCAACAGCCACGTGCGCTGCGAGCGCGTGTGGAAGATCTTCAGCGCATCGAGGGGGGCGGCCCCGGCGCGCTCGGCCACGAGCGACCGCACCTCCTGCTCGTCGAGGAACGTGTATGCCCCCGCGGAGGCGGGAGTCGCTACTGGCGGCGCGGCCGGAGTCGGTGTCGTGGTCCCGGCACCGGCACCGGCACTGGCCAGGCTGCGTTCGACCAACTCGTCCAACTCCGCCACTTCCGACACTTCCGAGGCCGACTCGGGCGAGTGCCCGACGAGTCGATTCACCTCGAGGGCGAGGTCGGTAAGGTGGGCTTCGATCTCATGGGCCTGGCAGCCGGAGAGCGGCGTGGCGTCGGCGGGGTGGAGCTGGATCTTCGCTAACCAATCGATGAGCTGCCAAGGGCAGGGCCGCACCACCACCGGCACGATATCGAGGTGACCGGCCTCGCGACGCTCGAGGAGGGCGACGATCTCCGTCTCGTTGATGAACTCCGACGCGAGAAAGTCTGCCGAGAGCAGCAAGATCGCCACCTTGGCCTGGTCGATTGCATTGCGAATGACCTCTGGCCAGTCCTGGCCGGGACGAATCTCCTCATCGCTCCAGGTGCGGTAGTTCAGGTAGCCCTGGCGGCGCAGACCCTCCAGGAAGGTGACGCTGCGGTCCTTCCACTCGCGGTCCTTGTGGCTGTAGCTGATGAACACGTCCATCGGGTCATCCTGGGGTCAGGGGTTACTTCGTCTTGCGTTGGCGCAAGCCCCATGCGTTTTCCAGCAGCTGCTGGACAAAGTCGGGATCGGCCTCAGCCAACAGCACGCGCACGCCCACCACCTTGCCACCCCACAGCACCTTGTCGCACCACTGCGGGTAGAGGGCGAGGGCCCGTTCCCGCGTCTCCTCGTCCACGAAGACGTTGGTGAACTCGCCGTCCCGCTTGGCCGTGGCGAAGATCTTGCCGTTGCTGCGGAAGGACGTGAGGTGGTGGTGGGGGGCTTCGCTGGCGCCGTCCAGGGCGAGCGCGAGTTGGGTCAAGTCCTCGAGGGTCACGGCGCGGCTACTCGTCGGTGGGGAGCGGGCGATGCTGGAAGCGTCGGTCGCCCTGCGCTGAGAAGTCTGCGGCCACCTGCCCTTCGCCGCGCAGCAGCCATCTCGTGGTCAGCAGGCCGTCGATGCCGACCGGGCCTCGTGCGTGCAATCGGGAGGTGCTGATGCCCACCTCGGCGCCGAGGCCGTAGCGGTAGCCGTCGGCGAAGCGGGTGGAGGCGTTGACGAAGACGGAGGCCGAGTCGACGGTGCGCAGGAAGGCGTCGGCGGCCGTCTTATCGTCGGTGACGATGGCGTCGGTGTGTCCGCTGCCGTAGCGGTGGATGTGCTCGACGGCGTCCTCGAGGCTCGCTACAGCGGCGACGGACAGCACCAGGTCACCGTACTCTGTGGACCATTCCGCCTCCGTGGCCGGTGCCATGGTGACGCCCGTTGCGGCCGCGCGGCAGGCCTCGTCGCCGCGAAGGCGAACGCCGGCCTCCGCCAGTGCACCGAGCACATCCGGTAGGTGAGGTAGAAACGCCTCGTGCACCAGCAGCGTTTCCATCGCGTTGCAGGCGGAGGGGTAGTCGGTCTTCGCATCGACGGCGATGCGCACGGCCATCTGCGGATCGGCGGCGGCATCGAGGTACACATGGCAGATGCCATCGGCGTGGCCCAGCACGGCGATACGCGTGCCGTCCTGGATGCTGCGCACCAGCTCCGCCGAGCCGCGCGGGATGACCAGATCGATGCAGTCGTCCAGGGCTAGGAGGTGGGCGATCGCTTCGCGGCCTTCCACCAGTTGCACGGCGTCGGCGCTGCCGGTGGCCGTGGCGAGGGCATCGCGCAGGCAGTCGGCGAGGGCACGGTTCGACGCCGTGGCTTCCCGGCCGCCCTTTAAGATCACGGCGTTGCCGCTGCGCATGGCGAGGGAGCCGATCTGGATCACCGCGTCCGGGCGACTCTCGAAGATGATCAGCAGCACGCCCAGGGGGTGGGACACCTGGCGCAGGGTCAAGCCGTCGTCGAGCAGGGTAGCGCGTTGGGTGCGGCCGACGGGGTCTGGGGTGGCGGCGAGCTGGCGCACGCCGTCGATCATGCCGTCCAGCTTGGCGTCGGTGAGGCCGAGGCGGGCGAGGAGCACGCCGCTCACCCCGTCGCGCTCGGCTTGGGCGAGGTCTTCGCGGTTGGCGGCGAGGAGGGCGTCGCGCCGTTCTTCCAAGAGGGTGGCGAGCGCTTCCAACGCGGCGGTGCGTGCGCCGCCCGGTGCCGCGCCCAGGGCTCGCTGGGCGTGGCGGGCATTCAGGGCGAGGGCGCGGAGGGAGTCGGGATCGTGGGTCATGGTCGTGTCGGGGTTTATGCGCTGGGATCGGTCTCGCTCGGGGCGAGGGCCAGATCGTCGCGGTGGACGAGGGCGTCGTGGCTGCGCACGTGTTCCGGCGGCACGCCACGGATCCAGGCGCGGGCGGTGGCGGCGTCGTAGTGGGTGACGCCGCGGGCGATCACCTCACCTGACGGATCGCATAGCTCCACCACATCGCCGCGGTGAAAGTCGCCGAGAATCGCCGTCACGCCCGGGGCGAGTAGGGAGGCGCCCTGCTCGACGATGGCGTGCACCGCGCCCTGGTCCAGGGAAAGGCGTGCCGTGGGGGCGGAGGCGAAGGCGATCCAGCGTCGCCTTGCGGCGAGGGCGGGGCGTGCGTGGTACCAGGTGCCTGCGGCGTCGCCGCTGGCCACGCGGGCGAGGTTGCCATGGGTGAGGCCCGAGGCGATGACGGCGTGGCATCCGGCGTGGGCGGCGAGGTGGGCGGCGGCGACCTTGCTGCGCATGCCACCCCGGCTCATGGCGTTGCCGCCGCCGAGCGTCGGCGATTCCTCCTCGCCCTCCTCAGGACGCACTTCCTGCAGCAGGGTGGCGTTGGGGTCGATGCGCGGGTCCTTGGCGTAGACGCCATCCACGTCTGTTAGCATCACCAATAGGTCCGCATCGAGCTTGGACGCGACCAGGGCGGAGAGCTGATCGTTGTTGCCGAAGGCGAGGGCGCTGGTGTCGCGCCGCGCATCGCCACTCGTTTCCGCGACTTCCTCGCGCGCTACCACATCGTTCTCGTTGATGATCGGGACCACGGACGAGCGCAGCAGGCTGCCCATCGTGTGCTGGAGGCTCAGATAGCTCTGGCGCAGGCTGAAGTCTCGGCGCGTGAGCAGCAGCTGCGCGCAGACGATGCCGAAGCGCGAGAAGCCCTGCTCGTAGAGCGCCATCAGCGGCATCTG
>JBCBZW010000117.1 GCA_039815145.1 Pseudomonadota bacterium | reverse complement strand
GACGCAGGTAGAGGGACAGGATCTCTTGCTTGCTCAACGCGCGCTCGAGCTGCAGCGCGCGCCCCATTTCCGCGAGCTTGGCCCCTAGGCTGCGCGGCCTGGCTTCCAGCAGACGTGCGGTTTGCATCGTGAGCGTCGAAGCCCCTGATACCACGCGACCATGACGAATCCACTGACCTAAGGCGCGCACCGTCGCTAAGGGATCTACGCCAGCGTGCCGATAGAACCGCTTGTCTTCGTACGCCACGAGCATGTGCAGGAAGAGCGGGTCGACGGCATCCACCGCCGCGGGCAGGCGCAAGCGCTCGTCCGCGGCGAGGCGATAGCGCAGGGGCTGACCGTGGCGATCGTGCAGCACGCGTCCGAGCATCTGCGCACGGGACAGATCCACCGGATGGCGGTGATCCAGCATCGCCAACGCGATGACCACCAGCGAGGCAACGCCTCCAAGCGCACCGATCGCGGCCAGCCACAGGCGACGCCGCGAGCTAAAGGGAAAGCGCATCACTGTCGCAGCTCGCTCGGGATCATCACTGGGCTGCCGTGATCGTCGTGCGTGCTGCTGGGCCGATGGCGCGGAAGCGCGGCGCGTACATGTCCTCCACCTGCACGCCCGGCATCGCGAACTCGCCCTCCGTGGTCGCCCGTACCAGGTAGGCCAAGCGGAAGCGCGCAGGGCCATTGACTGTCAGCGCAGCCACGTAACGATCGTCACGGGCGTTGGCGTACTCCACGTCGCTCAGGGGGCCGATCGCCAGGGGGAGCTGGGCCCAGGTGCCGCCGAGGGCACCGTTCTCGATCTCAAAGCCAGCGGGCAACAGATCCACCACAAGCAGCTGCTGCTTGTTGGCAGCGCGCGTCGATTCTCCCTCGATCACGGCGACCAGGCGCTGGCCGCGCACCACCGTCTGCGCAGTGACCGGCTCGCCCGAATCGGCGTCATACCAGCGCCGCTGGATCGCGTAGCCATCAGACTGAGGCGCGGGTGAGGTGATCGGCGCGCCACGCACGCGACGGATCAGGCGCACCTGCGTATCGCCCAGGTTTTCGATTTCTTTGGGTGTCTCCACCGGTTTCTTACCGCTCGCAAGGCCAAGGCGACCCTCGGGTACGCCGCGCTCCTGCCCATCCACCCGCAGGGACAACTCCCCAGCCGTTGCCTGGAGTTGCTCTGCTGCCAGCAGCAACCAGGTCAGCTCCTGCGTACTCATGTGGAGGGGGTCGCTAGCGGTGAGGGCCCGTTCCAGCGCTTCGCTCAAGGCCGCGCCGCGAGCACCGAGATCCGTGTGACGGGCCATGAGCGTGAGCATGGCCGCGGCATCGCGTCGATCGGAGCCATAGTCTTCGAGATAGGAGATGTTGGTGCGTGTCTGGCGCAAGGCGCGCTCGAAGAGGCGATCAGACGGCTCGCGATCACCGATCAAGGCCAGGGCTGCTGCCGCATGGGCCGTTGCGATGCGTGTGGGGAGCGAGTTCCCGTTGGCAAGGACGAAGCGTCGTACGACGGCGGGGGCCACCTTGCCCGTGCGCGCCAGGACGTAAGCGGCGTAGGCAGCGGCATAAGGTGGAGCTGCACCGTTCACCATCCCGCCGAGGGCGCGCTCCGCCAGGCGCAGGGAGGCGCTCGGCACATCGTAGCCTTGCTCTGCCGCTAGCGATAGAAACTCATAGGCGTAGGCGGTGATCCAAAGGCCTTGACCGTCGCCGAGGGACCACAGGCCGAAGCGACCGTCGTAGCGCTGACGATCCAGCACCTGCGCGATCGCCGTGGTCACTTCGTTGAAGTGGGCATCGGACTGCAGGTGCGGCAGGGCGCGGCTGATGGCCTGCTCCGTGCAGCGGTAGGCGTAGCCATCGAGTTCGGCCAGCAGTCCGGGCACATCCACGGAACTCCCGTTCGTCGCCAGCCAACTCACGTGGGCGCCGGGGTGGAAGTCTGCGGCGAGATCTCCCTCCACGGTCAACACTTCACCGGGAGCGAGAGGCGTAAGCGCGCGCGCCGTGATATTGGGTGAGGCGGGCCGCACGGCTAGCGCATACTCGCGCTTCAGAACGTTGCCATCGGCCAGGTCGATCTCCACGGCGAGGTCAGCGACGCCCGGCTCCTGCGCCGTCAAGCGTACCGGCAGCACCTGGCCTTCCCCGGGCGCCAGCGTGATGTCACCCGCTGCCAGTTCCACCTGCACGGGGCCCGCAGCCTCGATGGCGAGGCCGAAGGTCATCGGCGCATCGCTGGGATTGCGCAAATCCAGGCGCGCGTCGGCCCGATCTCCCGGGGCAAGGAAACGCGGCAGCACCAGCTCGGCCACCACGGGATCGCGCACCAGCAAGGGCGCGTCGCTCGCCCCCAGAGAACGATCAGTCCAGGCCACGCCCATCAGGCGCAAGCGGCCGTTGAAGTCTGGCAAGTCCAGGGTGATCGTGCCGCGTCCCTGCTCGTCGAGGAGCACATCCCGTTGGTACAAGGCCACCAGGCGGGAACTGCGCACGGCCAGCCCCCCGAGATTGTCTTCAGCGCTGTCGCCACCGGAACGCACTGCGCCCAAGGGGCCATCCAGGGGCGCGATGAGGTCACCATAGACATCCCGTACGTCACCGCCCAGGGCGCGCTGCCCAAAGTAGTGCTTAGCTGGATCTGGCGTGGGGAAGCGGGTGAGGGCGAGGACGCCGGCGTCCACCGCCGCCACGGTCATGGCCACGCGCCGCCCGCCGATACCCGACGGAAGGTCCACGGAAACGGGAATCGTCACAGGGCCGCGCGGCCGCGTTTCCGGGGGAGGACTGAGCGTCACCGCCAGCCTGCGTTGCGCCACACCCACTTCCACCCAGGCAAGGCCCGTAGCGCGTGTCGGCAGCGGTGAAGGCTCACCCGCACCAGGACGAAACGCGGTGACCATGAGGTACAGGCCGGGACTCCAGGCAGGATCGATGTCGAAGGTGATCTCGCGCCCTGCTTCGGGCAGCTCCACCTCGAAGCTTCGATGCAAACGCTCGTTGCCGAGGGTAACCAAGGCACGGCCGGCAAACGGCGCGTCGATGAACGCCGTACGTTGCATGCTGTTACCGTCCGCCGGCGGGCGCAGGGTCAGGTCCAGGGCATCGGGCACGTTCGCCACCCCGGCGCCGCGCCACCAACCCACGTTGAAACGCCGCGAGGCAGAGGCCGTGCCTCCCCCGTCGAAGACATCCAGGCGATAGCGCCCCGGCGGCAAGCGTCGTTCCAGAGCGAGGCGCCCCTCGCTGTCGGCGACGCCTTCTCCACTCACCACCGGCTCGTCGATGACGTTCGCGCGCCATTGCCAGCGCCCGCCGCTGCTGTACCACAGGTAGTTGTGGCGCTCGCGCACGAAGCGCCAGCGCAGGGGTGCCTGGGATACGGGTGTTGCCTCTGGACTCAAGGCCACCAACTCGAAGGTGGCGGCCTCGCCCTCCGACACGCCGGCGCCGAACAGTGTTCGTAGGCCCACGTAGCGTTCGTGCGTGTCGATGGCCGCCGTCGCGGTCTCGTACACCGCGCGCCCGCCCACGTCGTCGACGGCGGCCGTGGCGCGCACGCGTAGGGGTTGGCTGCGATCGGCAATGGCCGGAAGCGGCAACTGGAGTTCGGCCTCTCCCCTCGCATCGGTACGCGCCGCTGGCAGGCTTTGCAGCACGGGCGAGAACTCCAGCTCCTCGCGACCAAAGCTGAACGCCTCGTAGCCCGCGAAGGGCGTCGGGTCCGCATCGATCAGCAGCTGTACCTGCACGGGGCGATCAGCCGCCGGCGCGCCGTAGTAATAGTTGGCCGCCACGCTCACGGCACCCCCGCCGCCCGCTTGCAGACGCGGGGCGGACATCGATGCCTCCACCTCGATGTGCGGCGGCACGAAGTCCTCAACCTGGAAGCTTGTACTGCCGACAGGCATACCGTCGGGATCCAGGCGAGCCGTCACGCCCCACTGACCAGCATTGGCCGTATTGGCGATCGGGATCGATAGGTGAGCGGCGCCCAGAGCATCACTCGTCAGCACCTTCTCCAGCACCACCAGGCCGCCGGGTTTGGTGACGCGCAGGGTGAGCGGCAGGTCAGCCAGTGCCATGGCCCGAGGGTCCCGCAGCAACAGGCTCAGCTTCACGGTCTCGCCGGGGCGGTAGATGCCGCGTTCCGTGTACAGGAAGGCATCGGCGGGGCCAGGTGCCGGTCGACCGCTCACGCCTCGCTCGGAAAGATCGAGGGCCGCCCCCGTCAGGGGGAGGAAGTTGTAGTCGCTGCCATCACGGGCGGTGAGGAGCGCCGGCCCGTCACCACCTTTGCCCGCCGAGAGGCCAGGCGCGAAGCGCGCGTAGCCCTGGTCATCGGTGGTTACCTTGCCAAGGACACGGTTGTTGCTGGCGACGAGCGTGAGTTCCACCTTCGCCCGGGGCAGCGTGTCCGCCAGGGAACGGGCGAACACGTGCAAACCGTCACTCGCGGAGAAGGTGGTCAGGCCGATGTCGGAGACCACCAGCCACTGGGTGGCCGCAAGGCTGTAGTCGTCGGCCAGAGGCGCGGACAACACGTAGATGCCCTCTCCCTCCTGCGCCAGCAGCTGCTCCACGGGGAGGTTGGTGATGACCTCACGGTCCGCCACGGACTGCACCTCGAGCGTGCCCTGCCACAGGGAGCTTCCCAACTCATTCTCCAGGCGCGCCCGATGCCAACGCGAGAGCGGTTGGCGTAGCAGCGAACGCAAGTCCTGGTTCACCAGGTTGCGATCGTCGACGCGATAGAGTTCCAGCGGCACCTCATCCAGGTTCACCGTACGCACGGGAATCAGCGCATCCGCCGTACGTGGCAACACGTAGGCGCCAGGCGAGAAGGCCACGGAGGGCTGGCGATGGGGCACCTCGACGGTGCGTTGAAGCGGTTTCTCCAACACCTCCCCATCACCGGCGGTCAGCCCCTTGTGCAAGGTCAGGGCGTATTGTGTGCCGTGAGCGAGGCCCGCAATGCACAGCTGCTCTCCCTGCACGGTCACCAGTGCATCGGGCGCGGGGGTGATCTCGACCAGGTCGCTGAGCGGAATCGGCTGCACGGCGGCCAAGGATCGCGATAGGCGTAGGCACACGCGCGGCAGGGCCTGCTCCGCCTCCGCGTTGATACTCATGATGCGCAAGCGCAGGCGCTCTTCCAGTGCCTCCCAGGCTTCCCGCACGGGGGCGGAGTCGTGGAGGGTCAGGGCGATCGCCGCCACTTCCCTCGCCGTGTCCCGACGACTGCGGTCGGCGTAGCGATCTGCCAGACGTAGGAGCGCACTTGCCCGCTCTTGGGCAGACTCGGCAATTGTATAGAGATGCCAGGCTGCGCCCAGAGCTTCATCCTGTGCGCGATTGTTCTGGCGCCGGTCATGCAACGCAAGCCACGCTCCCGCATCCCAGGGACTATCGTAGGCATTCAGTTCGAGCTGATAGCGGCGCCGCAAGCGATCTGGGTGCTCTTCGCCGAGAAGCTGCAACTCCTGAAGGTTAGCCCTCGCCTTGATCAGCTCGGCTCGCTCGAGACGCTCGCGAATGGCCTCGAGCTCGGCCATCAGGGCCGCTTCCGCATGGGCGGCGTCCGTGGGCAGGTCGAGCTCCTCGGGCGGCTCGGCGCTCTGGCTGTGAGCGCCGCTGGCGCCAAGCAACGCGATCATCAGGACGGTCGCAGACGTGTGCAGGGCTTTTGTGAGCAAAGGCCACGGGAAGGGGCGGCGGGTCATGCGCATACTCCAGTGAAGGACCGCCAGGCTGCCGTCTATGGCAAGGCTGTGTCGATGGCCCCAGGCTACCACCCTGGCGCGGTGCGAGATTTACGCGCCACCTGTTGCGCAACGTCACCGTCTCCGACCGCCATCCGGAAGCAGATCTCGGGCATGCCGCAAACCCCTACCAACTCAGCGTCCCGATTCGAAGGGGGGCGTCAGCCCACCTGACGCTGCCAATCGTATCGGGTCTCGGCCGCGCTCGACTACTACCTCACGACGATCACGCGTTTCAATTGCCTGTCAGTACGACTCGGCGACACCAGGCTGCCACAACAAAGATCGCCAACGGCGCGTACCAGTGAAAGAGCCCGCGCACCATCTGGAGCAATTCGAGTCGTCCCAAGTCAGGGGCCAGCAGGACTACCAGCGCCATGCAAGTCCACGTAGGGGTTAGTCGCGGCCCATCGACTCGCCGTGCAAGCGCTGCTCGAGCGTGTCGACGATGCGAGCATCCGCGAGGAGCTGAGTGAGGTACTACGGAAGCAAGATACGGCACGGGCCGTGCCCGCCGCGCCGCGGCGGTGAACGCCCGGGCCCTGATCTAATGGATGACGTTCGCCAGTTGATAGACCTCGAGCATCAGACCGACACCCGCTAACAGAATGCCCAGGGTGCCAATGGCTCTTCCTTCGACAAAGCGGGTCGCGAAATCTGATCCACCGACGACAGCAAGTAGAGTACCAGGCAAAGCAGCAGCAATCCGAGTGTCACGACGACAAGTAGTACGACGAGGCTGATCAGTTCAGGGATCAGCCACGCGATAGAGACGGCGTCGGCGGTGAAGGCCTGCCAGGCGTTGGTGGCGAAGACGATGAGTATGGGGAGGGTGCCGAGATTCAGGACGACCCGGAGCAGCTTGCCGAGGCTGTTGGACAGCCGCTGTTCCGCGTCGGCCCCCTTCTCGTGGCGACGGCGCAGGTCTTCGATGGGCGCGGCCAACCTACCCAGGTAGGTCGCAGTCTGGGCCGCAGTACCGGGCACGCGAACCTCAATGAAGGCGAGACTGAGGCCTGCCAGCTCGAGCAGAAAAGTCACTATCTAAAATTGCACATCGCCGGGCTGGAGCACCGCGATCACCCTGTCCGCCTGAAAGCAGCAGAGTACAAGCCCGCTGCGCGATGCTCCAATCCGTAGTCAGCCCGGCGGCCTGATGCGGTTGTCGTGATGTCTCCAATCGTAGATCTTGGATCGAGCATCGTCGATGCTGGCGAACCAATGCAGATCCAGGCAGTACTCTCGGAACTTGCCGTTGAAGCTCCACGAACGCGTTCTGAGTTAGATTACCTGGCTGGATGAAGCTCAGCTTCACCTTCGTTCGCTGTCACCAGAACATCGCTTGCTGGTCAGTTGTAGACCATTGTCGAGAACGATACTGCTAGGTAAGGCTCTGCGTTCGGGCGGCACCGTGTCGGCCGCCGCCCGGTAAGTGGTACGAGCTGTTGTCCGTGCTTTGCCGACGGAACCACCAGTCGCCTACCCACGCCACCTGGGAGGTAGGCGGCGCAGGTTAGGCACTTGCGGTGGCCGCGGGAGGGCGACGTCAGGTCCAGTGCCTTCGCTCTGGTGAGTTAGTACGACTGGTGACCATGAGCAGGAGGACAAGCACCAACAGCTCACTGCCAAGGCCCCCGCCGCCCCCGGCGCTGCCCCCGCCGTTACTTGGCGCGCCGCCGCCGCCCGTGGGTGGCGGCGAGGATGAGTCTGGGGGCGCCGCGTCTTGATCATCCATTTCTTCCGGTGGGGGCTCCTCCTCTTCCTCCGGAGGCGGCTCTTCCGGCGGCGGCGGAGGATCGGGTGGGGGTTCCTCAGCCGGCATGGGTTGATCTGCGTCCGTTGGGCTGACAGCCGCTAGCAGCGGGGCGCCGTTTGCACCGAAGGGGTCTGTGCCGAGGAAGTACTCCTCAAGGGTGTCCAGGCCATCTCCGTCGAAGTCGTGTCCGTCGTTCTCCAGCGCGGCCAGCTGAAAGCTGTTTTCCCACTCGTCGGGAATTAGGTCTTCATCGTAATCAGCCCCAGGGACATTGACGAAACGGTCGAAGGTCGAGGGTAGCGCGTCGCCTATGCTCCATTCGAAGCGCAGTACGTGGTAGCCGTTGCTCACGGCTACTGCCCGGTTTCTGACTATCGCCGCTGGCTGCCCATCGAAAGTAACGGATGGAATGACGAAGTGATCCTCGTTCCAGCGCAGCACGCCCTCCTGGAACAAGCCCCGGACTTCGAGGTAGCGGATCTTAGGGGCCGTCGCGACGGATACGGCCAGGCTTAGGGTTTGGTGACCCAGTGGTGAGTCGGTGATGAACTCGATCGCATCGTTGTCGTTGGCTCGCCAGCCAGGCGGCAAACGCCCGTCCTCGAAGGACTCCACCGGCCACGCAATGAACGTCGGCAAGGAGGCGCTGTCCAGCGGGTCGGTGTTGAACCATATTTCGCGATCGTCCGTAAGGCGGTCCCCGTCGCTGTCGGTTTGCCGTGGATCGGTGCCCAGGACCGACCATTCGAGCCAGTCATCGAGGGTATCGCCGTCCGTGTCGCTCAGGAGCGGATCAGTCAGTGCGAGGAGCAGCTCGTCGAGATCACCGACCCCGTCCCCGTCGCTATCGATGCGATCCGGCCGGGTGTGCAGCGAGAGGTATTCCTCATCGTCACTTAGTCCGTCGCCATCGGTATCGATGTGGTTAGGTGCACTGCCCGCGGCGAACTCCTGCTCAGTGGTGAGTCCATCGCCATCGAAGTCCATCGCCGGTTGAACGGACTCGGTGGGATAGCGTGCAGCCCACGCTTGCGGCACGGTGTCGTTCTCTCCACGCGGCGCTAAATCGACGGCGGTCACGACACCGTCCCAGAGCGCATAGAGGCGGGCATCGTTGCCGAGGGCAAGGGTACCACCCTGATCCAGCACCCAGACCTCCTCGCCCGTTCGAGCATCCAGCACGATGGTCTGGGAGTTGTTCGAGACGAATACGAAATCGAGCGTACTGACGATGCTGCGCAAGGTGCCGGGAACACTGGCGTTCCAGAGGATGTCGCCATTGCTCAGTGCGACGGCAAGGATACCGCCGCTAGCGGCGGTCACGTAGGCGGCAGTTGCCCCTGCAGACGGTGCCGGGCTGCTTTCGACGCCACCGGTACGCCACACTTGCTCACCGGTGCGTGTGTCCATCCGCACCAGTTCGTCGCTGCGAGTGATGTACAGGACGCTTCGCTCAGCCGACAGGACGGGCTGCGGCGCCGTGTTGCTGTCAACGTCCTCCAACGGGAATCTGCGTAGCTCACGCCCCGTGGGATGGAAGGTATACAAACTGTCATCGAAGTACCGCGCTGGTTCACCGATCAGCGTGCCAGCGCCGTCGCTGCGGACGGAAACAGGATGGAGAGCATCGATCAACAAGCCACGTTCGCGGGCCCTGAGGTCTTCCACGGATATGAGTGCCAGCCCGCCGAAGATGTCCGTAGTGGGAACGAACGCGGTAGCACCTGCCAGCGATACTCCCGCTGGGGACAGGCTCCCGCGCTCATAGCCTCGCGCGGCGAGCCCGGTGCCCGTCAAGGGCTGCCTGAGCGTTGCTGTCAAGGTATCCAGCTCGACTAATTCGCGGCCACGGAAGGTGTGCAAGGGAGTCCGCGGGAGCACCCATCGGGTGGCGCCATCCCGAGGATCGAGGGAGACACTGCTTCCGCTCACCGCTACGATCAGGCTGCCCGGTCCAGTGGTGAGACGCTGGTTCAGGTTGCCGGCTCCACCGGCCTCATCCGCAACGAAGCGACTCCACGCCACCGCGAATTGGGACGGTTGTGCAACAGATACCGGTAAGTGCCGGCGACCGTCGGAGTTGCTGCCGTCACTGCTGAAGGTCGGGGTGTAGGGCCTGTCGGTGGCATCCCTCGGGTCGCTGCCGCTCGCGTATTCCTCAAGCAGGCTGAACCCATCGCCATCGCCGTCGTCGGCGAGTTCGCCCGGTGTCGCCGCTACCGTGGGTGATGTCCCAGTCATGACTTCCCAACCGTCAGGTAGATCATCGTCGTCACTGTCGGCGATCAGCGGGTGGGTACCGTACTCCTCGATCTCATCGCGGTCGGAAAGACCGTCGTCATCACTGTCGTAGCGACGCCAGTCGGTTCCGAGCGCGAGCTCCTGGGCGATCGAATAGCCGTCACCATCACGATCGGTCGTGAGGTCTGTGGCATCCAGAGGGGCGAAGGCGTTGGTGAGTTCGAAGCCATCGTCGAAGCCGTCCCCATCGCTATCGCGAGCGAGGGGGTCTGTGCGCGTAGCGAGAGCCTCGACGCCGTCGTCCAAGCCGTCGCCGTCCGTGTCCGCGAGCGTAGGCGATGTGCCTAACTCGTTGGCTTCGAGTGCGTCATCCAGCTCGTCTCGATCAGTGTCGGCACGGGCGGAGGACGACGCCAGCATGAGCTCCTGGCCGTCGTCCAGCCCATCGCCGTCCGTGTCCGCGACCAACGGGTCTGCGCCAGCGAGGAACTCCCCCAGGGCAGTGACGCCATCGCCGTCATCGTCGCTGCCCGCGTCGTCGGCGTTGGCGCTGTTGAGGCCGTTCAGGCTTTCCCACCAATCGGCTATGCCGTCACCATCACTATCGGGCCCGCTAGCCGGTACCACCGCGAGCTGGCCGCAGCAGCTGGGCAGCGCTGACGAACGCACGGAAAACGTGGTGGGGTCTATAAAGGTCACCAGGGTGCCGTTGAGGGCTATCAGCCCCTCACCTGGTCGGTAGTCCAGATCATCCGCATCGAAGGTCAAGCGAGCGATCACCTCGCCCACCTGACTCAAGGCGATGATCTCATCGTCGCTGGCAATGAACACCTCGCTGAGCTCGCTCACTGCAAGCTGGCGGGCCATCGGCACGTTGGGTGCGAACTCGAGGGTCCGCAGGGGCTGCCCGGTGGGAGAGAGCACCGTGATCAAGGTACCGGAGGAAGCCAGTGCGAAGACGTTACCCGTGCCGTCGACGGCGAGGTCCCGGTAGGAGTCCTGCAGACTGAGTGACCCGAACTCGTCCGAGGCGAGATCGTAGTAGGCAAGGCCCGGTTCGTTCAGATTGCGGTAGAGGCGGGTGCCGCTCGCGATCACCTTCGGGCCCCCCGTTAACTCGATCAACACTGAGAAGCTCGTCAGGGGGTCGAACAGCCAGAGGCCCTCCTCGTTACCGAAGATCACGCGATGGTCGTTGGAAAAGGCGACTTCGGAGGAGAACGCGGAGTTGGGAAACAGCAACGGCTGCCGGACAAGCTGGTCCCCAACCGTCAGCTCGAGCAGCTCAGATCCGGCGTAGAGCAGGCTACCGATGTGCTGCGCGATGTTCCCAAGGGCGGTGAACTCGAGCGCATCGACACGAGCCATCGCTTCCCCGTCGGGGAGGAACCCATTGAACTCAAGTCTGATCCGGTGCTGACCTGGCGCCAAGGGCAGACGGACTCGGGTAGTGGTGCTGTCGTTGATGCGCGCCCTCTGCACGCCGTTGACGTATACCCGCAGCTCACCGGACCTGTCGCCGGCGGCGTCGAAGGCAAGCTCTCCTATGGTTGTAAAGAGAACGAATTCGGCAACGGTGTTCTGAAGGTCAGGCGCCTGCGGTGCGACGAGCTCGAAGGTGCCGTCTGTGCCTCCTGGGCCTACCTCCCAGGCGCGACCTGCGTCGAAGGGCGTGCGCCATGCGGGCGGGAAGCCCGCTTCGAAGCTCTCCTCGTAGGCGAGCTGTTGTTCTGGCGTAGAGCTTGCATCCAGAGGGTCAGTGGCGAAGACGTCGCGCTCATCGCCGTCCTGGAAGCCATCGCCATCCGTATCGGCGTCCGTTGGGTCGGTACCTAGTACGTTCAACTCCACGCCATCGTCGATGTAGTCGAAGTCCGAGTCAGGCTCCAGCGGTGAGGTGCCGAACTCGTTGACCTCCAGACCATCGTCGAGGTCATCGTTGTCTGTATCCGGGTCCTCCGGGGCGGTGCCGAGGGCGAATTCCTGACCGCGCGTAAGGCCGTCACCATCCTCATCGGTGTCACCGTCAGCACGATCCAGACGATCGAAACCGTTCGCTCGTTCCCAGTAATCCGGAAGTCCGTCCCCGTCGGTGTCGCCCCACAGGTCGATGGCAACGCCCCTGCTGGTTTCGAACAACGTTCCGTCCGTACCCAGGAGCAGTCCGCCGGTCATGAACAGGTCATCGAAGCCCCGATTGAGCTCGGCGCCTGTCTGCACATCGACGGTGACGACGAACTCCCTGACATCGAGGAATAGCGCGTTCTCTGCCGCAACGAAGCTATCGATCAGTTGCCCACCGCTATCCCATTCCCACACCTGACTGCCGTCTGTCGGGTCGAGCATCAGGATGCCGGCGCCACCGGAAATCGCTAAGCCGTGACTGGTGATCGCGGCCGTGAACGTGAGACGCCCTTGAATCTGCTGTTGCCAGAGGACGTCGCCGCTACTGAGATCAAACTTCGATACGCAGCTTCCACGTTGGATCCCGTACGCCGCCTCGCCGCGCCGGTCGATGAGGACCTGGACATCGCCAGTTCGCTCGCAACTCGGGATGTCCATGGTGTACTGAATAACGCCGGTCTCCGGGTCAAGGGCGGTGAGATTGCCCTCTCGGGTGATGCTGAGGACGTGCTTCCCGTTTGCCGCTAGGTCACCCGTCGCGGCAATCGGTGCACTCCACAGTAGTTCACCTGTCAATACGTCTGTGGCCTGCAGCCGCTCGCCGAACCCTGGAAATCCATCCATGTAGTAGAAGCGGCTACCCTCGAGCACGGCTTCTCCGTTGGGCGAGCCCTGAGGCCGGATGGGCCAGCTGGCGACCTGTTCCCCGGTCGTCAGGTCCCAGGTGGTCACTTCTGAACTCCCATCGCGGACGATCAACTCACCTACGGTGCCAACACCGCGCCCCGAACCCGCCGGGTTTTGCCAGAGCACCGTTCCGTCTACGAGGCTGAACGCCGAAAGGCCGCCCGCGCCGGTGACCAATGCGCCATCAATCAGTATGCTGCCTTCGATGTTCGCTGCCGTGGAACTAGCGACCCAGCGTACGGACATCTGATCGACGCGCGCGACGATTGGCCGATCGGCACCCTGGCGTGCATCCCCGCTCATGCTCGTCCAGGTTTGTCCCGCTGGGATGTCGCGTGGATCATTCGGTGCCGTATCCCCTTGGAACTCACCGAAGGCGCTCACCAGGTCGCCGTCCAGGTCTGTGCTGGCATCCCTCAGATCGAGGGGATTCAGCGCGAACCGGACCTCCCACCCGTCGGGTGTTCCATCATTGTCTGTGTCCGGTTGATTCGGGTCGGTACCTGCAACCGTCACCTCGGTGTTGTCATCCAGCTCGTCGTCGTCGGTGTCCGGGTCGAAGGGATCGGTGTCTGCTTGAAACTCGCCCAGGTTGCTCAGTCCGTCGTCGTCTGGATCCTC
This sequence comes from Pseudomonadota bacterium, assembly GCA_039815145.1. Taxonomy (NCBI): domain Bacteria; kingdom Pseudomonadati; phylum Pseudomonadota; species Pseudomonadota bacterium. The sequence goes on along the minus strand of JBCBZW010000117.1, from coordinate 3,121 downwards.
GGCACTGTCGTCGCGAAGCGGATCGAGGCTGATGCTGACCTCGTACCCGTCCGGGAGGCCATCCCCATCCGTATCGAAGGCGTTAGGGTTGGTGAGCAACTCCTCGACTTCCCGCGCATCACTCAGCGAGTCGTCGTCGGAGTCGACATCGAGAGGATCGGTGAGCAGCTCCTCCACCTCACGGCGATCATCCAAGCCGTCCCCATCGCTATCTGGTGACAGTGGATCGGTGAGCAAATCAACCAGTTCACGGCGATCGTCCAATCCGTCTCCATCCGTATCCGGCGACCGGGGTGACGTCCCAGCGGCGAATTCCTCCCTGTTCGAGAGCCCGTCACCATCATCATCTGCCGGACCATCGCTTGGATCATCCGTATCGAAACCTTCTCTGAGTTCGTAGAGATCCGGTAAGCCGTCGGCATCGCGATCTACCTCGAAGCCCGGCAGTCGCAGGCGCCCGCCGGTCACCGTGCGGCCAGCGAGGTCAGGCAGCGGATCCACCGCAGCGAACAAGATTTCCCGGACTGTTCGCCCGGAGGCCTCTGGATCGAAAGAGAGCACGAAGCCTGCGGCGCCCGCTACGTGCGGTGCAGCGAAGGACGTGCCGTTTTCCTGACGGTACGAGCCCCCTGGAGCGGTGCTGAGTATCGAGCTGCCCGGAGCGCCAAGATCGACGCTGAGCGCTCCTGTGTTCGAGCTGAGTGACAGGAGATCGAAGACGGTCGTCGATGCTACCGAGATGACATTGCTGTTCGCATAGGCGGCGGGGTAGTCGGGTTGCGTGTCGATATCGACAGCATCATTGCCGGCAGCCGTCACGAAGATGATATCCAGATCCTCGTGCCGAGAGATCGCCTGGAGCAGGGTAGGGGATGCGGGGCCGCCCCATGAGTTGTTGGTGATCCGTACGTTTACTCCAGCACGGCGCAAGTCGGCGAAGTAGTCGAGGCACGTCACGGCGTCTGCGAGGAGCCCGAAGCCATCGGCTTCGATGAATCGGCAGGCTGCGATCTGCGAGTTCCAGAGGATCCCGGTGATACCCTCTCCGTTGTTCGCCTCCGCTCCGATCACTCCCGCGATGTGAGTGCCATGGCTCTCGGCATCCTGAGGGTCACCTATGTTGCGTACCGCATCGATCCCGTGGATGTCATCGATGTAACCGTTGCCATCATCATCGATTCCATTGCCTTCGATCTCCCCTGGGTTGCGCCAGAGATTGGCCAGCAGGTCCGGGTGGGTATAGTCCATCCCACTGTCGATGATACCGATGACGAAATCGCGGGTGCCGGTGGATAGCTGCCAGGCCTCCGGCGCATCGATGTCCGCGTCCGCCTGGCCGCCGAACTGACCTACATTGTCGAGCGCATACTGATCTTCGAAGAGAGGATCGCTTGGGATGACCCGACTGGGACGATAGACGAGGTTCTTCTCGATGCGACTGACACTTGCCTCCTGCGAGAGCAGTGCGATGGCTTCGGGGACCGAGAAATCGTCAAACTGAACCAGCAGCAGATCTGGCTGTCGCGCGAATCGTTTGCTGACTGTGGCGCCTAGGGAGCGCAGAGTAGACTTGCGCTCATCCGGTGTTGCATCGGACGCGAAAACGATAAGGAGCTGTTGGGTGGCGTACTCCGTACCGTCCGTGTCGGTGACGATCGTGCGTGCTGGCGGGTCGGCGCGCGGTGCAATCGGCCGGGGATCAAAGACAGGTGACGTCGGTAGAACTTGCACTGACCGTGGGTCCCCGGAAGGCGACTCCGTCCATCCGGTGCTCTCATTTGCAGCCTTCCCACCATACAGCGCGACTACACCGATCAGCACGGCGCATACGAACGAGAAGAATAGCCACCGCCTGGGGGGCCAGTTCGTGCTTAAAAAGCGTTTCATTCCTGTCCTGTGCTGCGGTCGGGCGCTCTCCGATTGGGCGGGCGCGTTTATGTCACATTGCGTGAGAGGCGACGTAGCCGGGGCCAATCAATGTGGCGTATTGGTCTCTTTCAGCGACTTTGGATGCTAGCAAAGCTCGCGTAGCGTTGGGAGAGAATCAGCGTCGGTCGCGCAGCAACCTCTTGGGTGTGCTAGGCGGCGAAGCTTGTCGGTGGTGTACCGTTGGCGCCGTTCGGGAATGCAAACGCTCAACGGGTGAGGCGATCGGATATGCGCTCAGTGCGGTCGCGCCTTAGGGAGGCTGCTTGAGCTGTTCTCCAGCGATACCCGATGGACAGGGCGCGATACGATGTACACCTCCACGTGGTGTGCAGGAGTCTCGCCTGGCTACTCTGTGACGTGTCGTGCTGCCACCCGACAGCCCTGTTGCAAGCGCATGGGTATCGTGCGGGGCGAGTTACGCCGGAGGGCAGAGCCAAGGCGGAGAGTCAGGGCATCCCGTCGCTTGAGCAGTACGAGGAAGACGTTTCCAAGGGCGATGGCTGATTCCCGTATCAGCTTGCGGCGACTCCTCGCGCCGCCAATCGTAGGGATGTCTTTCAAGCTAATGTGCATGATGGGTGTTTGCTCGACCAGTGACACGATGAGCGCTGCGCATATTTTGCCCTCGGTACGGCCGTCAGACGCAGGGCACAATGCAGGGTGGCGGGATGCGGCTACGCCTCTAGTCGTGCGGGCCGATCGTCATGCCGCGTGTCCAGGCGATCCGCTTCGGCCGACCAGACGGCCAGTCAGTGCTCACACTGCGCCGCGTGGGCGCGAGCGCACACACCGCTTCCTCGAGTCGCCCCGAGGCATGGGCCTTGCGCAAGCGGGCCTCATCGAGCTCGTCTATCGGCATAGCACAGCTGCGTTGAGGGTCTTCACCGTTCTCCCAATCGATCTGTTCGGTGAACACAGAGACAAATTGCTGGGCGCACCGCTCGCAGCGTCGCAGCTTCACGCTGAAGTGAGACTCGGCGATGAGCGCGTGGGTCACGGGCACCTTGGGCCAGCACGCCGCCGCCGCCTCCACGTCGTCGGGGAGGCAGACCTCGCAACCGAAGGCTTCGCTTGCCACGTGCCCGTGTCCCTTAGCTAATAGCGATCGAGTTGCGCGAGCACGGCCTCACCGGCCTGAGCGGTGCTGAGCGCGGTCGGCGCATCCCCCGCCAGGTCGCGCGTGAGCGCGCCG
>JBCBZW010000116.1 GCA_039815145.1 Pseudomonadota bacterium | reverse complement strand
CGGCTAGGGTGCGATCCGATCGTCGCCGTGTCGATTGCGAGATGCCTGGGAGACTTCGTTGCTGCATTCCGTATTTCCATCAGAGGGCGCTGACGCGGGCGGTCGTCTTTCCGATGGAATGCTCCAACCCGCTGAAAGTGATCGGTTGAAGCAGCATGTACGGACACTTGTGAGCGGCGTACGCTGCCTTGTGCAAGGCCTTTGGCTCGGCGCTGGGAGTCACTCGGGCCGTTCGCGGTCGCTGGCGACTTCGCGGGCGGGCACCCCGACCAATGCACTGGCAGCTATCCGCGGCGGCGGTCGTCGCCACGCGATCCCTCGTCCCGAGTGGTGTGCGCGCCACGCCCAGAACGCACCGTTCATACGGACTACCGTACGACCGGTACGCTGCCTCATGTTGCCTCTGCCTCAGCGTTGCTAGCTTGCCGTCCAGCCCGTCGCGGCCTTTCAGGTCTCGCGGCGGATCGACGACCAAACGGCAACGTAACGAGGTGTTCTATGAACTCCCCCACCCAGTCACCCCCAGCCCATTGGACCTCGCAGTCGACGCCCGCCCGTCGCTGGCGTGGTGCGAAGCTTCCTTCACTCGTCGCGGTGGCCTTACTTGCGGCCGTGGCTGGCTGCAACTCTGACAGCGATGAGATCGTGGCGGTGGTCGTCGCGGACGACCCGCCGCCGGACGACGCAGTGGCGGCCGCCTCGTTCCAGGAGCTCTACGACCAGGGCGTGGACCGCTACGAGTCGGTCTTCGCACCGATGGCCTCGACCCTGCTCAGCGATGGCACGATCACCTACACCTTCGACGGCAGCGACAACGGCCCCATGTGCTTCACGGGAGGCGAATTCACCATGACCACCCGCGACGGCAGCGCCAGCGAACTGATGATCTTCGTGCAAGGCGGTGGCGCCTGCTCCGAGAACAACTGCGACGCGGTGGACGTGGCGCCCCCCCGGCATCCCCGTGACCTTTGGCATCTTGGACGCCACGAGTCCTACCAACCCCGCGGCCAACTACAACCTGGGCTACGTGCCCTACTGCGACGGTACCTTCTTCGCGGGCGATCGCGACGTGGATAGTGATGGCGATGGCACTGACGATCGTTTCTTCCGCGGCGTGCAGAACCTCGCCGCGTCGCTCGACGTCATTGCCGGCCGCTATCCCGCCCCGAGCAAGATCCTCCTCGCCGGCAACAGCGCCGGCGGCTTCGGCACCCACTTCGCCCTGCCCCTGGTAAGGAAGCTCTACCCGGACGTACCGATCGAACTCGTCAACGACTCCGGCGTCGGGGTTTCCGCGCCCGGCGTGTTGGACACGCTCGCAGAGTACTGGAACGCCGGTGCCTCCTTCCCCTCAAGCTGCGAGACCTGCATCGGCGAGGACGGCCACCTCACCGACTATCACAAGTACCAGCTGGCTCAAGACCCGAACCTGCGCATGGGATTTTTGAGCTACACCCGCGACGCGACGGTAGTCGCAGGTCTTCCCATCACCCCCGAAGCGTGGGAAGCGGAGTTGCTTGAGGCAATGGCCGAGCTACGCGAAGATTACCCCGATCGCTTTCGCAGCCTGATCGCGCACGGCGACGGTCATACTTTCATCATCCGCGACTTCACGCGCGTCGTTGGAGGCGTGTCGGTGCAGCAGTGGATTGCCGATATGCTGAGCGGAAGTGACGACTGGGTGTCCGTCAGCGACTGATCCTGCGTCGAACCTTCCAAGCAGCGCGAGTTCACCTCATGCCCACGCCACCCGCCGAGAAGACGCACAGGCACTTTCAGCTGCTCGCGTTCCTGCTCGTCTTCCCGGCGGCTAACTCGCTGTTCGTGGCAACGATCCTCTACGATCTGGGGGTGCTCAACCTCGACCGCATTGCCTGGGTCATCCTCAGGCTGTGGTCGATCTTCGGGCTGGCGTTCGCCGGGGTTCGCTTGTTGCACAGAGCGTTGCCGAAAGTCTTCCATCCCGACCACTTCTGGCGACAACTGCTCGCGCATCTCCTGTTGATCATCTTCGCTGGGGCGCTGGTGGGGCCGGTCATGACCTTACCGACGGCGCTACCGCGGCCCGATAGCATGTTCATGCCCCGCGTCGTGCTAGCCCTCGAGATCATCGTCTATCTCGGCGTGCTCAGGGTACTGCGCCAGCAGGCGCGCGAGTTTCAGGCCCAGGCCACGGCGCGGGAGGCGGAACTCAGCATGTTGCGGGCACAGAGCAACCCCCACTTCCTCTTCAACACGCTCAACCTGATCAGCTCGCAGATCGCAGACGATCCCGACAACGCCAGAGAAATCGTCTTCGACCTGGCAGATCTCTTGCGCAGTAATATCAAGATGGCGCAGCAAAGCGTGACCACCGTGGCGGAGGAGCTGCGCCTGGTGAGCCTCTACCTCACCCTGCAGCAGAAGCGTTTCGGGAGTCGCCTGTCCTTTAGCGTGGAGCTGGCGTCCGAGGCCGAAGCGCTGCCGGTGCCCTCGCTGCTGCTGCAGCCCGTAGTGGAAAACACGGTGAAGTATGCGGTGGCGCCCTACGCCACACCGGCGCATGTGCAAGTGCAGGCGCAACTCGCGGACGATACCCTTCGCATCACCGTTCGGGACACCGGGCCGGCCTTCGACGATTCGCAGATCAACGTGGGCAACGGGTTTCGCATCCTGCATCAGACCTTGGCACTACACTACGGCGATGATTACGACGTGACCTTGAACTCGACCGACGCCGGAGGGGTGTTCACCTTGAGCGTACCTGCCAGCATGAGCAGTACAGCGTATGGCTGAGTCGACTCCGCCACGCAAGCGCGTCATTCTCGTCGACGACGAACCCGCTGCCATCGCGAGCCTACGCGCTGTGATAGGCGAGTTCGAGGATCTGGAGATCGTGGCGGAGGTGGCGGATGGGGCGAGCGCGATCCGTACTGTCCTGGAGCTGCAGCCCGATATCGTCTTCCTCGATATCGAGATGCCAGAGGTGGGAGGTTTCGAGGTGGCGAAGGCCACCCGCGAGGTCGGCTATCAACTCGTGTTCGTCACTGCCTACGACCAGTACGCCCTGGATGCCTTCGACACCCAGGCGATCGACTACTTGCTCAAACCCGTCCGGCCCGCCTTGATCGAGAAGTGCATCACCAAAATCCTGCACCAGGAGACGCTCGCGCTCGAGGCGCTGGAGAAACCAACCCTGGCAGGCGACAGCCTGACCTTGTCCGATGGCAATGCCCTGCGAGTGCTGCGCTACGAACACATCTGCTACATCGAGGGCATCGGTCGTTACCGGCGGGTGCACCTGAGTCGCCATGGTGCCCAGGCGCATCGCACCGAGACCATCATTTCGGACACCACGCTCGACGAATTCGCTTCTCAGCTACCGCCGCAGCAGTTCGTTCGCCTGCATCGCAGCTACATCGTCCGCCTCGAGCAGATCACCGGGCTCACCGTGGAATCGAGGCGTCACTTCGTGAAACTGGCGGATATCGCGATCAAAGTGCCCGTGTCGCGGGGCAATGTGTCGTCGCTGAAGTCTGCCCTGTAACGAGTGCCGTCGCGCGTACGCGCACCGTGCATCATCGTTCGGGTAAGGTGGGCAGATACTTCTCGGTGCGCGGGCGAGCAGTATAGTGTCATCAGGATTTCGTCTTCTTCCAGCTGTCATCGGCGCGGCTGCGCTGAGCCTCACGATGGCTATCGCTGAAGAACAAGGGCCCGACGTCAGCGCGCCAGCGGCGACCCTCCCCAGCCAAGTGCTGCTTGCGCCTCCCGCGCAAGACGCGCCGATCGACGTCTTCCTCGACTTCGCGCTGACCGGGGTGAACAACCTCGACAGCGTTGCCGGGACCTTCGACCCCGGGGGGTTCGCTAGAAGCCGCTCAGGAAACCGGGGTTGATCAGCAAGAACACCGCGGCGTTATCGCCGGTAATGCCTGCACCGAGCTGAAAGACACCCAGGGGCGTCCTGGCACCGACGAACACTGAGCCGCCGTAGCGCAGGCTGTCGAAGGCGATCTCGTTGGTGCGTTGGAAGGTGTTGCCGGCTTCCACCGATGCGCCGACGTAGAGAGGTTCCCCGAACAGCGGCGCCTCGCCGAGCGGACGATAGTAGGCGAGGCTCATGAGTACCTTGTGCCTGCCCGCCAGCTCGCCTTCGCCAAGGCCCGAGAGCCGGAACGGACCCCCAAGCGTTTGGAACCCGGGGAACGCGATGCCTTCTTCGATCTCCGTGAAGTCCAGGTCAGTCTCATCCAGGCTGAAAGCCCACTCCCAGCTTGGTGCCAGGGTGCCGCCGAACAGGGGTTGGGCGAAGGCGAGGGATCCGGCGAATTGCTGCAAAACGAAGGCATCATCGCCGCTGATGGGGTGGTCGTAAGCGAACTGCCCGAACACGCCGCGGCGCGGAAAGAACTGCTGATCGAGGGTGTCGACGGTCAACAGACCGAACAGGCTGCGCCCGCTGAAATCGATCGGTAGCACATCGCCCAGCGCCGCGACGTTGGAGAGCTCACCCCATTGCTGGGAGATACCGGTACGCAGCTCGATCGTGCGCCTGATCGTACGGCCAGTGCTCAAGCTGAGGTCGACGATGTCCTGGCGAAACTCACCGAAGGCGTCGCCGTTGCCATCGTTGGCGAGGAGTAGGTCACGTTGCACGAGCGCGGTGCCGCTGACGAACCACTTGTGGTTCACATCCGTCGGCTGGAAGATTTCCATGGCGAGGCTGGGGTCGTCGCCGATCTGCACTGCGGCGCGAAGCTCCCCTCCGGCTGGGGTGAGGTTACGGATCAACAGTCCTGATAGGAAGTTGAACACGGCTTCGTTGCGAAAGTCGGTCGTCGTCTCCACACCGAAGGTCAGGTAGGTGTTGCCGATCGCCTTTGGCTGCAGGTCCAAAACCAGCGCGGCGTCATTGGCGCTAGTCGTGGCGTCGGCCTCCACGCTGAATCCGATGGAGGCGAATTCATCGGTGCCGTAGAGCGTATCGATGTTCTTCGACAAGGTGGCGTAGTCGAGGGGATCGCCGAGCGCTTGTTCCACCGCACCCTCGATAAAGCGCGTCGGGTATTGCGTGGCGTTCTCGATGCGAATCGTCTCGATCGTTGGGGCGGCGGTGAGCTCCGGGGGCTTAGCGGCTAGTGGTGACTGCGGGCGACGCGGTGGCGCCGCCAAGGCTTGCAGCGCGGCCAGTTGCGCCTGTGCCGCTTCGCGCCCGATCGCGATGAGTTCGGCGCCCTTGTCGAAGTCGGTCGGAGAGTAGCCCTCGAACAGCGGCTCGAGCAGGAGGTCGCCGTCTTCCAGGTTGGGCAATTCGCGCCGCACGTTCTGCAGGGTGAGAAAGGTCGTGAGCTGGCCGATCACATCGACGACGCTGTCGATCTCCTCGGCGCTGGCGGGGGCGACCGACAGGTTGACCACGATCAATCGATCGGCGCCGAGTGCGCGGGCCACATCGATCGGGACGTTGGAGGCCACACCGCCGTCGATGAGGGTGCGGCCGTCGATCACCTGCGGCGGAATGAACGCGGGCACGGCCATGCTGGCAAAGACAGCCGCCGCCAGGTCACCCTCTTTCAGCACCACCGGTTCGAAGGTCTCGATGTCGGTGGCGACGGCGCGGAAACGACGCTCGAGCGCATCGAAGTCAGCGGCGAGTGTGCGCGCGCTGAGCAGCGATGCGATCGTCTCCCGCAGGCGGCGGCCCGAGATCACACCGCGCGGTAGCTTCAGCCCGTCGCGCGACAAGCCCACGCGCAGGCCCGAGGGGAACACGCGCAGCTCTTCCTTGCGCCGGAAGACCAACTGCCGGCGTGGAGCGGAGTCGCGGAAGATCTTGCCCCAATCGAGCCCAAGGGCGATCTCCTCGATTTCGCGGCCGCTGTAGCCGGCAGCGTACAGCGAGCCGATCACAGCGCCCATGCTGGTGCCGACGACGATGTCCGCGTCGATGCCCGCCTCCTCGAGCACACTCAACACGCCCACGTGGGCGAGGCCAAGGGCACCGCCCCCACCGAGTACGACGGCGATGCGCTCTTCCTTGGCTGCGGCGGTATCAGCGTCAGCTTGGGCGAGGGCGAGGGGTGCCGCGATGGCGGCGAGCAGTGAGGCGATCGCGGCCGTGTACGCTGCGACGCGTGCAGAGTCTCTCATGGGTGCTGATCGCATCGATACGCCTTGCTGTCGGCTTGTATTGCGGGGCGGATGCTACCGCAGGCCTCGTGACGACGAGAACCGTCGATCCTGGACCCGTACATTCACGAAAATGTCATTTGCACAGGGCACCCTCAGACGCCGCTGGCCCTTACCAATCCTTGCCAACGCTTCACGTTACTTTGGGTCCGACTCTCTAGCCTCGGGGGTGCCAACCACCCGCCGCCCCGAAGGAGGCAGCCCCGTGAGAGTTATCGCAACCGTTATGCTGGCCCTGACCGTCATGGCCAGCCCCACCACCACCCTGGCCCAAAACGTGGGCTTCGAAATCCTCGAGCTAACGCCGGAGGGTTTGATCACGTGGATCAACTTCGAGCTGACCGAAGCGCAGTTCGACGCCATCGAACTGCCCCCTGGGTGGTTCAAGAACGAGCCCAGAGAGGGCGATCCCGACGCGAGCCAGTTTCTGAGTTCCCCCGACCTGCCGGAGGGCGAGTTTCGAGGAGACACCCTGTTCGGCTACGACTGGACCCACGTCGCCACGGTGATCGACTTCGGTTTGACCTTCGACGAGCAGGGTTTGCTATCCGGGTCGATCGTGAACAAGCGCCACGAGATCGTCTACTTCGCGGACCATATCGTCACGATGTTGATCTCCCCCGAGGGAGATGTGTATCCGCGCGTTTCACGAGATCTCAACCGTCCCACCGACGATCCTACGGTCCCCGCCGGATGGCGGCTTGTGGAGTATCCGATCGAGCGCGATCAGGTCCTTCGCCTGCCGGATCAGACGGTGGTGATTCGCGCGGACAACGAGGACTCCTTCCAGGGGCCGGTGTGGTGCTTGCCGAGGGGAGCGTGCCGACAGGACTGAGCACCCGAGCGGTTGCGGCCCCGGCTGGCGATGCGCCGGGGCCGCCGCTTCCGTGCCGAAGCGTCTTATTCGGCGCAGTCACTCACGCACAGCTCGTTGTTGTTGCCGAGCCTCATTCTGGTCACTGGGCTATTCGCTGGCAGGTGCTGACGAGTCTGCCAGCGCCCCAATAGCAGCGGTCCCCCTGCGGTTTCCTTACGTTTCTTTACCCTTCTTGCCAGTCCGCTCCCGGTTCTAAGCCCTGCATTAACTTGCAGTTGCTAGCCTGATCGTCATCGAAAAGTTCGTGGCCGATGGGGGCGGTTTCGCTTCGCGGCTTGGGTTTACTGGTGTCCGTGAGGCGACATGATGCGCGTACGTCCCATCAACATTCTCCAACTCCTGGCGCTGGTTGGGGTGGCGCTCATCGCGGGTGTCTTCCTGGTGGTCACCCGCCCTGGTGTGGAACACAGCGCCGAGCAAATGCGCTCTCGGCCGGTGGAGGTGATCACGGTCGAGGAGATCCCCTTCAGCACCCAAGTCACCGCCTACGGTGTCGTTGAGCCGGCGATCACGCTCAACAGCACGGCCGAGGTGAGCGGCAAGATCAGCTACGTGCATCCCTCGCTCAAGGCGGGCTCGACCATCCCCGCCGACACCGTGGTCCTGCGCATCGAGAGCGAGGACTACGACGTCACGCTCAAGCAGGCCCAGGCGGATCTCGTCGCCAACCAAGCCTCCCTGCGCGAGCTGGCCGCGGAGGAGGCTTCCGCCCAGCGCGCCCTCGAGCTGGCGCAGCAGAACCTCGAGGTGGGTGAAGCGGAATACGCGCGCATCGAGGAGGTGTACAAGCGCCAGGTGGTCACCAAGTCCACCCTCGATGCGGAGGAGCAGAAGGTGATCTCCCTGCGCCAATCGGTCGAGGACATCCAGGGCAAGATCAACGGTTTCGATAGCCGCCGGCAGTCGATCAACTCGCAGATCGCCCGCGCCGAACAGAGCGTGAAGAACGCGCAGACGATCCTGGCCCGCACGGAGATCTCCCTGCCCTTCGATGCCCGGGTAGGCACCGTGAGCGTCGACGCCGGGGAGTTCGTGGCGGCGGGCTCGCCCCTGTTCGAGGCGGTGGACCTCAACGGCGTGGAAGTCGATGCCCAGCTGTCGCTCAGCGCCCTGCGCAGCCTCGTCAGCCACCTCGAGCCGCCGGGCGATTCGCAAGCCTCCAGGGATAGTTTCATCCAGGCCAGCGGACGCCTCAACGACGCCTTGCAGCTCACCACGCGCGTACGCCTCGTCAACGGCATGCCCCTGGCACATTGGGACGCACGGGTGATGCGTATCAGCGATTCGATCGACGCCACGCGCCAGACCATCGGCGTGGTGGTCGGGGTGGACGATCCCTACAGCAAGGTCATCCCCGGCGAGCGTCCCCCGCTCATCAAGGGCATGTACACGGCGGTGGAGATCATGGCGCCGCCTCGGCCTGCGCTGGTCGTGCCCCGCAAGGCGGTCCACCAGGGGCGCGTGTACGCGGTGGGGGAGGACGATCGCCTGGAGATCAGGGAAGTCGACATCAAGCTGGTGCAGAACGATCTCGTGGTGCTGAGCGATGGTATCAGCGCCGGTGAGCAGATCGTCATCACCGACCTCATCCCTGTGATCGAGGGCATGCCCTTAGCGGTAACGCCGGCGGACGCGTTCGAAGTGCAGATGAGAGCGCGTGCCGCGGGCACCGAGGCGAGGAGGTAAGCGCATGATTCGCTTCTTTGCCGCCCACCCGACCGCTGCGAACATCATGATGTTCGCCATCCTGCTGCTCGGCCTCACGGCATTGCCTCGCCTGAACAAGGAGACCTTCCCCGAGATCGACCAGAACCAGGTGCAGGTAACCGTCGCTTATCCCGGCGCGAGCGCCAGCGATGTGGAGGAGGGCATCTGCAATCGCCTGGAAGACGCCACCGACGGCATTAGCTTCCTGAAGGAGCGACGCTGTGAGGCCCGCGACAACACGGGCAGCCTGGTTCTGGATATGCAGGAGGCAGGCAACCTGCAGCAGTTCATCGACGATGTGAACTCCGCCGTCGACGCCATCACGGAGTTTCCCGAGGAAGCGGAGGAGCCGACCGTGGTCGAGCTCGGCCGCACGGCGCCCGTGGCCACCCTCGCCATCACGGCGGACCTGTCGCAACCCGAACTCAAGGCCCTGGCCGAGCACTACCGCCTGCGCCTGCTCGCCCTGCCGGACGTCTCCATCGTGGACGTCAGCGGCTTCTCCACCCACGAGTTGAGCGTGCGGGTGAACACGGAAACGCTGCGCAGCTATCAGCTGAGCGTGCAGGACGTGGTCAACGCGATTCAGCAGGAAGCCATGGACCTGCCGGCTGGTGAGGTAAAGGCCGCGTCGCGCACCTATCAGATCCGCGTCGAAAATCAGCGTCGCACGGTGGATGAACTCTCGGACCTCGTCATCTTGAGCGACGAGAAGGGTGGGCTGCTGCGCCTTGGCGACATCGCCACCGTGGTCGATGCCTTCAGCGACGAGGACGTGCGTGCGGAGCTGGACGGTCGCCCCGCCGCCTTGCTCACGATCAGCAAGAACAGCACCGACGACACGCTCACGGTGTTCGACGCGGTGCAGGCGTTCGTCGATCAGGAGAACGCGCGCCTGCCGACCTCCACGCGCCTGGTCATCACGGAGGATTCGGCGTCCGTGGTGCGCGATCGTCTCGATCTGCTGCTGAAGAACGGCTGGCAAGGCTTGCTCCTCGCCACCCTGGCCCTCTCGCTCTTCTTCTCCTGGCGCTACACCTTCTGGGTGGCGATGGGCCTACCGATTTCCTTCATCGGCGGCCTCGCCGTGATGGGCCTGTTCGGCATCACCATCAACATGATCTCCATGGTGGCCCTGCTGATGGCCATCGGTATCTTGATGGACGATGCGATCGTGCTCTCCGAGAGCATCGAGGCGGAGTTCCGCAAGGGCGCGACACCGCTGCAGGCGGCCATCACGGGCGTCTCGAACGTGGGTCGCGGCGTGCTGTCGTCCTTCGCCACCTCGGCCTTGCTGTTCGGCAGCCTGCTCTTCCTGAAGGGCGACATGGGTCAGGTGATGGGTGTGCTCCCGGTGGTGCTGCTCTCCGTGCTCACGATCAGCCTGGTGGAGGCGTTCCTCATCCTCCCCCATCACCTGAAGCACTCCCTGGAGCATCAGACGGATGGGGATGCGTCGGGCGGGTGGCGTACCCGCTTCGAGGCGCGATTCGAGCAGCTGCGTGTGCTCGTCGGGCGGCTGGCGCACAGCGCGATCAAACATCGCTACGTCACCGTCGGCGTGGCCATCGGCCTGCTGCTGCTGACGGCCAGCCTGTTTCCCGCGGGCTACGTGAAGTTCAAGGCGTTCCCCGACCTCGAGGGCGACACGCTCCAGGCGCGCATCATGATGCCGCAGGGCACGCCGGCCGAACGCACGGAGGCAGTCGTCGCCGAGTTGCTGGGCACCCTGCAGGAGGTGACGCAGAGCCTGCCGGCGGACGACGACGCAGCGCTTATCCGCCACGTGCGAATCTCCTACGGCTCCAACCCCGACGCGGGGGAGCAGGGCGCGCACCTCGCCACGATCAGCCTTGATCTGCTCTCCGCCGAGGAGCGCAACACCTCGCTGGGGGAGCTGCGCCGGCGCTGGATCGACGCGACCCCGCCGATCCCCGATGCAGTGTCCCTCCAGTTCAAGGAACCCGCCCTCGGGCCCGCCGGGCAGGCGATCTCGATTCGCCTCTACGGCGATGATCTCGAGCAGCTGTCGAGCGCGTCCTGGGAGCTGCAGAACTGGTTGCGTGGCTATCCCGGCGTCACCAACGTGATGGATGACCTGCGCGCCGGTAAACCACAGTTTTCGGTCAGCCTGCACCCGGGGTCGACGGTGTCGGGCTTGAGTGCGCAGCAGCTGGCGCAGCAGCTCCGAGCCGCCTATCAAGGCGTTAAGGTGGATGAGATCTATCGAGGTCGTGAGGCCTACGAGATCACGGTCAGGCTCGATACGGCCCCCGAAGACGCGCTCGCTGACTTCCTCCAACTCAGCCTCTTCAACAACCAGGGCGTCGATATTCCCCTCGATGCCATCGCCGACGTCACGGACAAGCGCGAGTTCTCCACGATCACGCGCGTCGATCATCAGCGCACGGTGACCATCAGCGGCGACATCGATGCCGCCATCGCCAACACGAACGAGGTGATCGCCGATACGCAGGAGCGCTTCCTCGTCGGGCTATTGGAGCGCTATCCGGATCTCACCGTGAGCCTCGAAGGGGAGGTGAAGAACAGCCAGGAGACCAATGCCTCGGTCTTCACGGGCTTCGTGCTCGGGGTGATCGGCGTCTACTTCCTGCTCAGCTTTCAGTTCGGCAACTTCCGCGAGCCCTTCGCCGTGCTGATGAACATTCCCCTGGCGCTCATCGGCGTGGTGTGGGGGCACAAGTTGATGGGCCTCGACATCACGCTGCCGAGCCTGATCGGCTTCGTGTCCCTGGCAGGCATCGTGGTGAATGACTCGATCCTGCTCGTGGAGTACGTCAAGCGTCGCTGCCGCGAGGGCATGACCTTGCACGACGCCGCCGAGCAAGCCGTGCGCGATCGCTTCCGCGCCATCTTCCTGACCTCGATCACCACCATCGCGGGCATGTTGCCGCTGCTCTCAGAGACGAGCCTGCAGGCTCAGGTGTTGGTGCCGCTCGTGGCGAGCGTGGTGTTCGGCATGCTGTCGGCCACCGTGCTGCTCTTGCTCGTGCTGCCGGCGTCCTACGCCATCCTCGAGGATCTCGGCATTCGCGGTGATGACGGCGTCCCTAGCGCCATCGCCGACCCGGCCTGACCGTGCCTCATCTTCCCCCATTGACCAACCTATGGAGTTCATGATGTTCGCTAAGCAATCCGTCCCCCTCGTGATGAGCCTGCTCATCCTCTCTCCCTTCACCGCTCACGCGCAGAGCACCCTCGCCTCGACGATGGAGGTCTACGTTTTTCCGAAGTCGGGGCAACCGGCACAGGCGCAGAGCAAGGCCGAGGCCGAGTGCTACCAGTGGGCATCCACCAACACGGGCACGGATCCCTTCGAACTTGCCAAGGATCTGCAGCAGGCCGAGGCGGAGGCTCGCCAGGCGCAGGCCGAGGCGCAGCAGGACGCCAAGGGCTCGGCAGTGAAGGGCGCGGCCCGCGGTGCCGCGGCGGGCGCCATCGTGGGCGAGATCGCCGATGACAGCGCGGGCAAGGGCGCGGCGACCGGTGCGGCGGTGGGCGGTGTACGTGGGCGGCTCAAGTCCCGTCGCAACCGGCGTTCCACGAGCGAGGACACAGAGCAGGAACTTCAGGCGGCCAAGGTGGCGAACGCTGCAGAGGTCGAGAAGTTCAAGAAGGCATTCAGCGTATGTCTGGAAGCCAAGGACTACCTGGTCAAGTACTAGCGACTGACCCAGATCACTGATCCCCTTTGGGTGGGTCAGTCCTCATAGCAGAAACAGGAGTGATGACGTGAAACGATTGGTCTGGGCGACTGGCCTGGTCTTCCTATTGGGCGCAGGTTCCCTGTCGGCGCAACAGCCGGACACCGCGAAGATCCGGGCCTCCATGCTCGAGAATCAGCAAGCCCTGCGACAGTACGTATGGCAGTCACGGGCGAAGGTGGAGGTGGACGGCGAACAGCAGAAGGTCGATCTCTATCAGATGCGCTACAACTTCTCCGGCGAGCTGGAGAAGACGCGCCTGGGCGGTGAGGCGCCAGAGCAGAAGAAGGTGCGTGGGCCTGTGCGCAAGCGGGTGGCTAAGAACAAGAAGAAGAGCGCGGCTGAGTTCGCCCAGGCGGTCAAGGACCAGCTGCAGGCCTACCTGTCGACCGCCAAGTTCACCAAGGCCCTCGAGAGCGCGTTCCTGCGCCCGGGCGAGGACACGATCATGCTCCGCTCCCAGGACGTGGTGATCGACGGCGACATGGTGGAGTTCGAGCTCGTGCGGGCGACGCGCCAGCCCATGACCATGCGCATCGAGTCCACGGTGGACGAGGAGCCGGTGGAGGTGACCATCACCTTCCAGCGGCTGCCCGACGGGCCAAACTACCCGGCGCGTCAGGTGGTGGTGACGCAGCTGGGCAAGAAGGCGTTGGTGATCACGACGGAGAACTACAACTACGTGAAGCAGCCGTAGGTGGGCCTTGGGCGGCCTCCGTGTTCGATCGCGAGCATGGAGGCTGCTTGGCGGGGCGTGTGCTAGCGTCTACCGTTGGAGGCTGGGGTCGCCGGGGCTGGAGCCACAGCGACTGGTCGAAGCCAACCTCGAGGCGCCTCGCCTGCGCATGGTCAAACACTGCCTGAATTGTGGCGCAACGCTCAGCGGCGAGTACTGCGGGGCGTGCGGCCAGCGCGACGTCGACCTGGAGCGACCCTTCCCCTCGCTCGCGCGAGAGGTCGTCGAGGAGTCCCTGCAACTCGACGGCCGTGTCGCCCGCACGCTCACCACCTTGGTGCGTCGCCCCGGCGAACTCACCCGCCAGTACCTGGCCGGTCGTCGCCAGCTGTACACCTCGCCCTTGCGGCTGTACCTGGTGATCAGCGTCTTGTTCTTCCTCGTCGCCGCCGGGGTGGTGGGGCAGGGGGCGCTCCTCAGCGAGAGCCAGACGATCGAATCCCACGCGTCCCAGCAGGCTCAGTTCCTTTCAGATCAGTTACCGCAGCTGATGTTCTTGTTGCTGCCCGTGTTCGCGCTGTTGCTCAAACTCACCTTCCGCGCTCGCCGCTACTTCCACCACCTCGTGCATAGCCTTCACCTGCACAGCGCGGCTTACCTGGTGCTGGCGTTGCTCCTGCCCCTGGAGCGCGCGGCGGAGACCAACGTGTTCTTGCTCACGGTGCAGCTGGCGTTGCTCGCTTACCTGCTGGCCTACGTCGTGACGTCCCTGCGCCGGGTCTACGAGCAGCGTTGGATCACCAGCGCCGGCAAGGCCCTGGTGATCTTCCTGGTGTACGCGGCCATCATCGGCGTGGTGTTCGAAGGCCTGGGCCAGATCGATCCCACCGCCTAAGCGAGATCGTCCTTGCCTTCGATCAAGGCGTGATGGCTGCGCGACCCAGCGGTGCGCGCCTTCAGGTGAGGTGCGTAGGCGGGGTCTTCGACGAAGGCCATCGCTGCCTCCTTCGAGGGCCATTCGATGATGATGCGAAGGGCTACATCATCACCTTCGCCCTCCAGGCGTTGGTGGTCCGAGGTGCGCGCCAGGTACTTGCCGCCGTGCTGGGCGACGAGCGCGTTGGCTTGTTCGAGGTAGGCCGGGATCCAGTCGTCGCTGGTCGGGGTGACTTCGAGGACGGAGTAGAAGGTCATGGTATTGCTCCCGCTGTTGGCTGGGCCTAGGTGATCACTCGTTCACCAGGCGATGGAGCGGCAGCTTAGGCGGCGAGCGACCCTCGGGAACATCCGGGCCTCGGGAAATCAGTATTCGGAAAGTGGGGGCATCGCCTCGCGCGCAGGCCACTAGCGTTCCCAAATCGGTGGGTTGCCGATCTTCTCGATGAGGAAGTCGATGAACACGCGCACCTTGGCCGTGAGCACGTTGGACTTGGGGTACACGAGCCAGATGGCCGAGTCGTCGTCCACCTCGTATTCCGGCAACACGCGCACCAGCGTGCCGCGTTCGAGCTCCGCGGCGACGCTCCAGTAGGAGTTCATGGAGATGCCGACGCCGGCCTCGGTGGCGATACGCATGCTCGCCCCGTCGTCGCAGACCACCCGCCCCTCCGTGCCCACCGGGGGAAACGTGCAGGCCGGCAGCTCGCCGGGGGCGGAGAGCTTTCTTGCGCTGCCATCCCTGAACACCAGGAGACGGTGGGCCTCGAGGTCCGTCGGGCCCTCAGGGGTACCGTAGCGAGCAAGATAATCAGGCGAGGCGCAGAGGATGCGTTTGTCGTGGGCGAGCTTGCGTGCTCGCAGGCTGCTCTCGCCGATCGGGTAGACGCGCAACGCCAGGTCGAAGCCGCCGTCGATGAGGTCCATCTGCGTGTCCGAGAGTTTCAGCTCGAGGCGGACGCCGGGGTAGCGCTCGAGGAATTCGGGCAGCAAGGGCGCCACGTAGCGTTGGGCAAAGGTGCTCGACGCGGCAAAGCGCAGATTGCCGGTGACCTCGCTGCTGCCGAGGCCCAGGGCCGCCCTGGCCGCGTCCTCCTGGGCGAGGATCTCCCGCGCGAAGGGGAGGAACTCAGCGCCCTCGAGGGACAGGGAAATCTTGCGGGTGGAGCGGTGGAGCAGGTCTGCCCCCAACTGCTTCTCGAGCTTGGCCAGCCGCCCGCTGGCGACCGCGGGCGCCAACCCGAGCTGACGCCCAGCAGCGCTGATGTTGAGCATGTCGGCCGCCATGACGAAGAGCCGTATGCCTTCGGTATCCATCCGTGGGTCCCCCTTCGCGCCGGGTGACGGCGCCAGGCCGCGAGTCAGCCTCAATGGCTCGATTGTATAGAGAACTCGAATTCTATTCTCTCTGTGTGGCTGTTTATCGCGGAATGGAGGGGTATTAGTCTGCTTCAACCCGCCGGGACTGGCGGGTGCAGGCCCGCGAGACGGGTTCTCGGATCGCACTCGATCCACTCACCAGGGACCCAAGCCCATGACGATGCCCGAATCGGCCGTGTCGACGGCGACCTTCCCCCCGCTCAACGCGGGCTACCAGGCGGTCTTTCAGCCGGATCGCCTGTCGCTCGGCTTGGTGGTGCCCATCGAGTCCTATCCCAACGCAGCGGTGCCCGCCCTGGACCAGCACGTCGAGCGCGTTCAGCTGGCCGAAGCCCTCGGGTTCTCCGCCGTGTGGTTGCGCGATGTGCCCTTCAACGTGCCGTCCTTCGGCGATGCGGGCCAGCTCTTCGACCCCTTCGTCTACCTCGGCGCCCTGGCGACGCAGACGCGTTCCATCGCCCTCGGCGTGGCCAGCGTCATCCTGCCCCTGCGTCATCCCGCGCACGTGGCCAAGGCGGCGGCCAGTGCGGACGTGCTGTCCAACGGCAGGCTGATCCTCGGCGTTGCCTCTGGCGATCGACCTGAGGAGTACCCGGCCCTCAACATCCCCTTCGACGATCGCGGCGAGCGCTTCCGCGACAGTTACGCCTACATCCGTCGCATGGCCGAGGCCCGACCGCAGGTGCGCAGTCCGTTCGGCGACGTCGACGGTGCGATGGACTTGCTGCCGAAACCGGTGGCCGGCCACCTACCGTTGTTGATCACCGGCGCCAGCCAACAGGACGCCGATTGGCTCGCCCAGCATGGCGACGGCTGGATGACCTACCCGCGCCCGACGGCCCAGCAAGCGCGCTTCATCCATG
>JBCBZW010000115.1 GCA_039815145.1 Pseudomonadota bacterium | reverse complement strand
GCCGCATCCTCCAGGGCGCAGGCGAGCATCGCCCGCGCGATGTCGTAGGCGGCCTCGCTGCCGAGCGATTGCGCCAGGCGCTGCTTGCCGTGGTGCAGGGCGGGTCGTTTGCAGAAGATGACGAGGGTGGGTAGCGCGGTATCCATCAACCCTCGCCCCCGGAGCTCTGCGGGCTGGGCACGGAGGCCGGCGAGACCTCGCCCTCGGGCAGACGCCTCAACAGCTGCTGCAGGCGCAGGTGGAAGATCGTGCCGAGAATGCCCCGTGCGGCGCCGACGGTGCCGCGCACGGTGCCGCTGATCTTCGACCTGCCGATCCGCACCAGACTGTCGACGGGGAACTCCCGTACGTCCAAGCCGTGCTGGATCGCCTTGACCTGCATCTCGACGGTCCAACCAAAGGCACGATCGCGCATGGCGATGCGCGCCAGGGCGGTACGGCGAATGGCGCGATA
The DNA here is from genome assembly GCA_039815145.1 of Pseudomonadota bacterium. Classification (NCBI taxonomy): domain Bacteria; kingdom Pseudomonadati; phylum Pseudomonadota; species Pseudomonadota bacterium. The sequence goes on along the minus strand of JBCBZW010000115.1, from coordinate 15,946 downwards.
GGGCCCCAAGTCGCTTACGCGGGCCCCCCACAGGAGGCGGATCAGGCGCGAGGCGAGCCAGTTGCCGAAGCGCTGCGCCGGGGTGAGGGCACCCGCCTCCTGGGTGCCGAGCACCCGCGAGCCGATGGTGAGGTCCGCCCCGTCGGCGATGCCGTGGAGCAAGCGTAGAGCTTGCTCGGGCACGCAGGAGCGATCCCCGTCCACGAACAGCACGACGTCGCTCGGCGGCAGGGCCGCGATCGCGGTCAGGCAGGCATTGCCGTACCCGGGCACGCCCGCGTAGACCACCTGCGCCCCCACCGCGAGCGCCCGCAAGGCGCTCTTGTCCGTCGATCCGTTGTCACAAACAACGACATGGTCGACGACCGACTCTCCCTCATGGCGCAGGGCGAGCAAGCCCGTGACCACCTGCGCGATGGCGCCCTCCTCGTTGAGCGCCGGCACGACGGCGGAAACCACAAGCTGGCGATACATGACTCGCCCGGCCCTAGGACGCGCGGGCGCCGTCGCCGGCGCGCTCCGCCATCTGCACCGGACTTGCGGGCAGGCTATCGAGCACCTTCACCTCACGCGTCACCGGATCGATCTGCCCGAAGCGCAGCACCCCGGTCGGACAGGTCTGCACGCAGGCCGAACAGCGCACGCACTGGGGATCTTCCATCGGCAGACCCTTGTTGGCGAAGGCCATCACGTCGATGCCCTGGTGGCAGACGCTGGTGCAGGCGTTGCAGCTGATGCACTTGTCCTTCTCGGCGAAGATGCGGAAGCGACTGAAGCGTGCGTAGATGTGCATCAGGGCCGCCAGGGGACAGGCGAAGCGGCACCACATGCGGCCGGAAAACTTGAAGTACAGGCCCACGCCCAGGATGCCGCCTAGGAGGATGTCGACGATCCACTTCCAGCTGGCGGGATTGACCGTGGTACCGGCGCCGTTCTTGCCCTCGAGCCACCAGGTGAACTGCTGCCCCATCCAGCTCTCGGGCGCGATCCATGCGCCGATGCGCATCGCCAACATCACGAAGGCCAAGGCGAGCAGCACCTGACCCAGCATATTCAAGCGGTTCCACCCCGAGCCGTGGGGCATCTTGTGGCGCTGCGTATCGCCCATGGTCTCGGCCAGGGCGCCGCAGGAGCAGATCCAGCCGCAGTAGGCGCCCTTGCCCCAACGCAGCACCATCCAGGGGATCAGCACGAAGGTCTGCACGAAGCTGATCACCAACCAGGTGACCATGGGGCCACCGGTCATGGGGTGGGTGCTGAAAGCGTTCCACACGCTGAGCGGCCAGGCGAGGATGAAGCCGTAGGCATGCCAGTAGGCGCGCGGGTGACCCCACTCGGGCCAGTGGTGGGCGGCCAGGTCTTCGAGCGAGATGTAGCTTGGGAACAGCTGATCGGCGATGACCCGTCCCGCCCCTGCATCGAACCACCCCTGGTAGCCCATCCAGGGCAGGAACAGCTCCGGCAACAGGAACAGGGGGAAGGCCTGGATCAGGAACAGGGTCCAGGTCTGGCGGGTCACGTAGGGCGTCTTGCGCCGTTGGACGCGACGCCAGCCGAAGTAGCCCACGAGGCTCGTGTAGAGCAGCGTGTAGTAGAAGGAGCGGCCCTTCATGGACGTCGCGATGACACCTAGGAAGCCGCTTCGGTCAACGATCTGATCGGCCCACCAACCGCTCAAGTCCGCCAGCCATTGATCCGTGAGGTAGGGCCAGGGCGCCTGGCGCCAGACGCTCTCGAGAAAGCCGTAGCCCTTCCAGTCGTAGAGCGCGATGCAGAACAGCAGCAGCGCGCCGAAGGCCATCCACCCGAGCGGCGTGCTCTCGCCGGAGATGGCGACGCCGCTGCGACGGAAGAAGTCCAGGGGAGCTTCGCGCCCAAGCATGGCCAGCACGAAGTCGTTGGCATGCGCGTGGCGGGCCCCGCTGCGATCGGTGAGCTGCACCTGGTCGGGTTCGACGGCAGCGAGTTCCGTGCCGAGTGCCAGGCGCAGCTTGCCGGCCTCGTGCAGGGCCTGAATCTGCTCGACGTTGGCAGCCTTCGGACGATGCAGCGCGTCGCCGCGGTAGGACAGGGTGACCTCGGCGCCGGCCTCGGCCGTGGCGATGGCCGCCTCCACGGCGCTGTCACCCCCGCCGACGACCAGCAACCGCTTGCCCGCGTAACCCGCGGGGTCGTGGAGCCGGTTCGCCACCTTATCGGACTGAAAGCCGGGCACGTCGAGCTGGCGGTACTTGCCCGCCCGGCCGATGGCCACGATCACCCGATGCGCGCGCACGCGCTCGCCGTCAGGGATCACGGCCTCCAGCCACGGGCCCGTGCGCTGCACGTGCGAGACCTCGGCGATGAGCGGCTCGATCCCGCCGGCCTGCGCCTGGCGCTGCAAGTCGGCGAGCAGGCGTTCCTTCACGGATACATCGCCCTCGAAGCGCAGCTCGCTGTCGGGGGTGAGCTCCGAGGGGTAGGTGTAGATCGGCTTCGCCTTGGGGAAGTTGGCGATGGTCGAGAAGGGTTCGCTGGCCTCGATCAAGGCGAAGCTCAAGCCCAGCTTCTTCGCTTCCAGCGCTGCCGCGTAGCCGCTGACGCCGCCGCCGACGATAGCCACATCGACCACGCCGTCCGCCGCCTTGCGCTGGGCGAAGGCGGCCGCGTTCGCCAGATGGCGCACGGCCTTCGCGCCGGTGTCGGAGGAGAACTTCAACAGGGGCACGCCGGTGAGATCCCCCACCACGTACAAGCCCGCCACGTTGGTGGTGCCGTCCGGGTTTACCAACGGCATCTTCTCCGGCTTGCCCGCCGGCCAACGCCCGTGGAGCCAGTGGGTGTATCGCGCGATTGACTGCAACATCGTCCGCTCCTCCCTCGCCTCAGGCGCCGACGCGTTGATCGAGCGCCGCCCCATCCAGGGCGCCGCCGCAGCTGCTGCCCTGCCCGGCCGTGCAGCCGTAGCAGTGGTCGAGCACGCGGATCGATCGTCCGGCGAGATCGACGTCCATCAGCTGGGATACGTGCGGGCGTTGCAGTCCATCCCCCTGCAGGGGCAGGTCGAGCATCTGATTGAAGTCGCAGTCGTAGACGTAGCCCTGCCAATCCACGCTGATCAGGGATCGACACATCACCGACGCCGCGTTCTCCTGGCGGTGCGCGCCCTTGAGCAGACGCAGGTAGTCCTCGAACTGCCCCTTCGACTGCAATACGCTGCCGAAGCGCCCAACCGGCAAATTGGCCAGCGTGAGCAGGTGGTCGAAGGCGATGCCGTAGCGACTGGCCAGTTCGCGCTTGTAGTCCTGCTCCAGGGCCGCTTGCGGCGGCGGCAGCACCGGGCCCTGGGGGTTGTAGACGAGGTCGAGGGTCAAGCCCGTGCCGGGCTGCGCGTAACCCAGCGCGTTGAGCCGGCGGATGCCCTCGATGCTGCGGGCGAAGACGCCGGTGCCGCGCTGCAGGTCCACGTTGTCTTCGAGGTAGCACGGGAGCGAGGCGACCACGCGCACGGCGTTCTCCGCCAGGAAGGCCGCCACGCCCTCACACCCTGGCTCGCTCAACACCGTGAGGTTGCAGCGATCGATGACGTCCACGCCTAACGTCCGCGCTGACGTGACGAGGCGCTCGAACTGACTGTTGAGCTCGGGTGCACCGCCGGTGATGTCCAGGGTGCGTACGCTCGAGGAGCGCAGGTAGTCGATCACCAGGCTCGCCGTGCCCTGCGTCATCTGCTCCTTGCGCGTGGGGCCAGCGTTGACGTGGCAGTGGGTGCAGGACTGATTGCACAGATAGCCCACGTTGATCTGCAAGGTATCGAGCTGCGCCCGTTGCAACGGCGGAAAATCGGAGTTCTGTATCAAGGGCAAACTGGCGCGCATGCATCGATCCCACACAAGTGAACGCCAGCACAGAACCACCAGCGTGGGAGACCGCAGCGTCTCACCTCATCGCCAGCGTCCTGCGTGGCTAAGCAAAGCAGTTACTGTGGGTGAGAAATTACGGCACGGCGCGTAACGAATTCATCCGCTCGATGCGCACCGTAGTGTGCGTGATCTCCACGCAGCGCGAAGGCGCGCAACGATTCGGATGATCGACGTATGCCGAACTGCCGATCAGAACAAGCGACCCGGTCGCTCAGTTGTCAGTGACAACTACTCTGCGCCGCTCAAGCCCCAGTCGTAGTGGTAACGTACGCTGCGACGACAGGTGCGAAGGGAAGCCCCCAAGGTCTCATGATGCTCAGCGAGGTAGGCGGGCAGTGCGCGTTCATCGGCGGCGAAATCGTCGCGGTAGGAGCCGGAGATCTTCGAGCCGTGTAGGGTTCGGCGATCAGGTTCGGGCTTCCAGCAAGAGCATGGCGACTAGGATCGCGGCGCGCATGAGCATACCCCCTCTCCTTCTTATTTCACTGCCGTGGTCTCCATGAGGGACCTGCGCCTGTCGAGCGCCGCCGCCGTACGCCTGTTCCACGGGTGCGGCGCCGCCTCGTGCCTGGCCGTGGCCATGCTGGCCTGGCAATCCAGGCAACCGCTGCCGATGGCCCTCAGCACCTTCGGCGCCCTGTGCGCCTTCGTCTTCGCCTGCTCACTGCTCGCGTGCTTCGCCGTCACGCAGGGATCGGGGCGCATCGTCCTCCGGCACGTGCTGCTCTGGTGTGTCGCTCTGCGCCTGGTGAGCGTGCTCGGCGCGCCCATCTACGAGGATGACTACTTCCGCTACCTCTGGGACGGCCGCCAAACCGTCGAGCAAGGCAGCCCCTACGGCCCGCCCCCCGCGGCCGCCTTCGACACCGAGGACGATCCGCTCTGGAGCGAAGTGCTGGACCAGATCAATCATCCGGAGATTCCGACGATCTACGGCCCCGTCAACCAGTACGCTTTCGCCTTGGCGTACTGGATCGACCCCGGCAACGTCACCGTGCTGCAGGTGATGTTCGCCGCCGTGGACATGCTCGTGATCGTGCTCCTCGCACGCGTCGCCGGCCTCGCCCCGCTCGTGCTCTACGGCTTCAGCCCCCTGGTGCTCAAGGAGTTCAGCTTCACCGCCCACCCGGACATCCTGAGCGTCGCCGGCCTGGTCGGCGCCACGCTCCTTTGGCGTCAACAACGTCTCTACGGCGCGGCCCTCGCCCTTGCCGTGGCCGTGTCGGCCAAGGTGTTCGCCCTCCTGCTAGTACCCCTGCTGCTGCGCTGGCACTGGCGGGCGTGGGCCGTGTTCCTTGCCGGGGTGGTGTTGCTCCACCTACCGCTCGGGAACGCGGGCGGGATGGCGCAGGCGCTGGGGGCCATGGGGGCGGGGAACTGGCTCTTCAACGCGCCGATCTACTACCTGCTCTACGACTACGTGCCGATCTCCACGATCAAGGTCGTGGCCGTCCTAGGCCTCGGTGCCTTGTGCGCCTGGTATTTCTTCGTCGCAGACTATCATCGCCAGCAACCGCTGAAGGTTCCGCGCGGCGACGTACTGTTCCTGGCGCTGCTCCTCGCCTCGCCCGTTTTCAACCCGTGGTACTACGTGTTCCCGTTGGCCTTCGCCGTGATCTACCCGAGCGCGTGGGCGTGGGCGGGATCACTTACAATTCTCTTCGCCTACGCCACTGGATTGCAGCTCGGCACCGAACACCTGGCGCCCTATCAGCAACCGGTCTGGGGCCTTGCCTTGGCGTTCGTGCCCATACTCGTGGCTGCCGTGGTTCGACGGCGCCGACCTGTGGACGACCTCAGCGCTTGAGCTTGAGTCGGTAGCGCACATCCAGGTAGTGGAGCATCGCGACCAGATCACTCCTCGCCAACAGTTCGGAAGCGCCCACCTCAGGCGAGTCGCAGTCGTGCAACTGCGAGGCCAGGGTTCCCGGCACCGCGCCGCGGAAGGGCTTCAGGGTCTTTCGGTTCACGCGGTCACCAGCGCTTGCACCGGGATCGCCCACGCAGAACTTGATGCGCCCGTAGTCGCGCAACTTGCCGTTGAAGACGGCCTTGCCGAGCTCGTAGATGGGGTCCGCCTGGGCCACGCCGTCGTACACCGAGTCCACCGGTGGTCGGCCGTAGCTGCCCGACGCTCCCGCGAGCAGTGGAAAGGACGCCAGGGCGAGGGCGAGGCAGAGTCTTAGGATCGCCATGGAAGGTACCGCTCCGTAACTGGGCGTGAACGTGCACGCGATTCGACGAAACCCGGACAGTAGCGAGGCGCCCCCCGTGAGTCCTCCGCCAAATCTAAACTCGGCGGCGACGCGGCACCCCTGGCACCATTCGCCTAAGAACTCCGATACACTCAGACTTCGACCCTGCCTGCGACATCGAAGGTTGCCGGGTGGACAACGACAAAAGCGGAACGGAGACGCCGACATGCCGAACGCTGAGATCTTGTTACGTTGGTTCGATGAAGTGTGGGGTGCGGCTCGCGCAGAGCATCTCATCGATGAACTCATGGCCGAGACCGCACAGGTGTTCGGCGTGCGCGGGCAGGCGCCGATCGGGCGCGCGGAATTCAAGGAGGTGTGGCGTACCTTCCTACAAGCCTTTCCCGACATGCGTGTACACGTCGTCGACACCCTCTCGGTGGACCACCGCGTCGCCTTCCGCGCACGCGTCCAGGGCAGCTACCAGGGCAAGCCGTTCGCCTTCGAAGGCAACGGCATCGTGGAAGTGCGCAACGAGATCCTGGTGCGAAGCCACGAGACCTGGGACTTCCTGGGGTTGCTCGTGCAGCTCGGCAAGATCGACGACGATGCCGTGGAGACATTGCTGCGCGAGTGCGCTGGCGAGTGATCAGGGGGCGCGACTGAGCGACCCGATCAGCTAGCCGTCGTCAGGCGTCGCCAGCCAGCCCACGATCTCGTGGCGATCGGGTTGCGTCTGCAGCCATCGCTTGAACGCGATGAGGTAATCGTGGCGTTCGCCAAAGCGCTCCCTCAGGGTGGCTGCCTGCATGCGCGAGACCTCACCCTCGCGCACGCGGCGCTGCCACGGCTCGCTGAACACGGAGCCGAGGTTGGCCCTGAGACCCATGTGCTCCAGCTGCTGCCACTCCCCGCCATCGAGCCAGGCCGCATCGCAACCCGCGCAGTAGTCCAACCGATTTTCCGTGTCCGGTGAGACACGAAACTTGAGCATGAGCTTATCGCAGTTGGGGCAGAGCACCGCCTTCGCCGTGTCGTCGACGGCGATATCGGCGCCCCCCTCTGTGCGCACGGCATCGATCCCCTGGTGATCGGACCACGCCCGGTAGGCCACGAGGTCTACCATGGCGCCGCGACACCCCTTGCACCCGCGCGCACTGAGCCCCGCGGTCAACACGGTGGGTAGCAACACGCGGTGCTTACACTTCGGACAATTCGCCATGTTTTCTCCCCTGCCGGTCTAGTCGCGGTCGCTCCACACGGCGAGTTCGTTGCCTCCGGGCTCGCGGAAGTGGAAACGACGCCCGCCGGGAAACGCGAAGGGGGCACGCACGATCGCGCCGCCGCTGCGCTCCACCCTCGCCAGCACGTCATCGAGATCCTCGCCGAAAAGCACCACGAGCGGGGCCCCCGCTTCGGCGGCGGTGCTCACCCGCTCAGCGCGGAAGCATCCCCCATCCAGTCCGCTGCTCGAGAACGCCAGGTAGTCCTCACCGTAGGCCTCGAAGGTCCAGCCGAAGGCCTGCTCGAAGAAGGCCCGGGTGGCGGCAAGATCGCACGAGGCGAACTCGATGTAGTTGATCTTCTCGTTCATAGACGCTCCTACGGTTTGGGTGTGGGGGTCCGCGGCGGCCCCTCTGTCAGCTCCAGCTTACGCGCATCGAGCTGCCCCGCGAGATCCTGCGCTTGATCGACGAGCTCGCGAGGGTAGCCCAGCAAGCCGAGCAGCTTGATGGCGTTGCGCGCATCGGAGGGCCCCTCGCGTAGCTGGTAGTCGAAGATCTGATCGAGATCGGGGGTCTCGCGAAAGTGGCACATCCGGTAGTTCGCCAGCAGGCCCTGCAGCTCGACATCGTGCGTGGTCACGAACACGGTGTTGGTGCTCGCGAGCGCCCTCAGCACGGTGGCCGAGGCGGCGATCCGCTCGATCGTGTTGGTGCCGCGGAAGATCTCGTCGATGAGCAGCAGCGGCCGCGGCCGCCCCGCTTCACGCGGCTGAAGAAAGGCAAGGATTTCCTCGATCTCCACCAGGTAGTAGCTCTTGCCTTGGGCCAGCGAGTCCTGGCGGCGGATCGACGCATGAACCGAATAACGTTCGAAGCCAGCCGCCCTCGCGTGGCAGATGCCGATGGTCTGCCCCAAGAGCACGTTGACGCCCACGGTCTTGATGAAGGTGGTCTTGCCGGCCATGTTGGTGCCGGTGACCAACACGGACTCGTCCAGCACGTGAATACTGTTGACCTTCGGGTCTTGGAGCAGCGGGTGGTAGGCGTCCTCCAACCGCAATCCCGCATCGCGAGCGAGCACTGGGCGACACCAGGCACGAACGCTTTCCAGGTAGGAGCCGACGGAGAGGGCCGCATCGACGGAAGCCACCTCTTCGAACACGACGACGAGCGCCTCACGATGCCGGTTGAGGTTGCGGATAGAGCCGAGGAATACCACCAGATCCAATAGGCACAGCACGTTGAGGTAGAACGATAGGGTGTTGACGAGGTCGTTGGTGCCCGCGCGCACGAAGGCCAGCAGGCGGAACTTTTGCCGTAGCGCACGAATCGTTGCACGCTGCGATCGTAGCGCTTGCAGCGGCGGGAGGTCGTCCGCGCCCGGCACGCGCCCAAGGCGCAAGCCCACGCTCAGCAGGGTGACCAGGTTGGACAGCCCCTGCGAGTAGGCGTAGAGGCCATGAGAGTACTTCTCGGTGATCACGAAGTTGACCGTGAGCAGCGCCAGCAGGAGCGGAAACCACACCGGGTGCACCACCGTGAGCACGATGGCGACCAGGGACAGCACCGAGAGGCTGAAGACGAGCAGCGCACTCACGGCGGCGTTGGGTGGGCGATCGAAGAGCAGTGTGGTGAGCGAGTCCGCGGTGGGTCGCGTCAGGGCGAGTAGGTGATACTGGAGGGTCTCGCGGAGATCGGTCCGCTGGCGGAGCGCCTCAGTCACCTGCGATTGACTATCCAGCGATGCCTGATCGGTGGCCGTCGTGCGCAGGCGCCTGTAGAGGTACTGGCGACCGATCGGCGTCACGCTGTTCTCGATGCGCGAGTAGAGCGCGTCCATGTCGAGGTCGTGCCACGTCTTATCGCTCAACGACGCTGACGTATCGCTGGTGAGACGATGGTAGGCGGCGATGGCGGCAAAATCGCGATAGCGCTCCGGCTGGGGGACGCCCCACCGCTCACGACACTCCCGCAGACGGCGCGAACGTCCCGACAGATAGTCGGCCACCGCGCGCCACCCGCCTACGCCTCGGTTCATCCCCGCGAGCCCACCCTACTCCCCGTACAGCGACAGACCGAGCTCCCCCGACAGCACCCTCAGCATCTCGATCCCCGCCAGGCTATTACCCCGCGCGCCCAGGGCCGGGCCGAAGCAGGCGACGCTGTAGCGCCCCGGCACGATCGCCAGGATGGCACCGCTCACGCCGCTTTTGGCGGGCAACCCCACCTCCACGGCAAAGCGCCCCACCTCATCGTAAAGACCGCAGGTGGCCATCAAGGCCACCACCTTGCGACTCGCCGTCGAGGCGAGGAGTCGGCGACCCGTCGCCGGGTCGATGCCCCCCGCCGTCAACATGAGCCCCACGCGGGACAGCTCCGCGGCGCTCACCTCCAGGGAGCACTGGCGGAAGTAGGTGTCGATCGCCGTCTCCGGGTCGGACACCACCGCGTAGTGGCGCATGTAGTTGGCCAAGGCCCGGTTGCGAAACCCCGTGCGGCACTCGGACTGATAGACACGCTCGTTGAGGGCGAAACGCTCGTCAGTGCAAGGCTTGCCCGATGCGGCGCAGAGAAACTCGCGAAAGCCCGCGATGCGCTCGACGGGGCCTTCGCCGTGCAAGCGATCGCTGACCACGATGGCGCCGGCGTTGATCAGCGGGTTGCGCGGGCGGCCGTTCTCCTCTTCCAGGCGCACGATCGAGTGAAAGGCATCGCCGCTCGGTTCCATCGAGACGTGCTGCCAGAGCTCGTCGTCGTGGGAGCGCAGGACGCAGGCCAGAGCGAACACCTTGGAGACGCTCTGCAGGGTGAAGGGAACGTGGGCGTCGCCCGCGGTGAGCACCTCGCCGTTCGTATCGCAGACGGCGATGCCGACGGACGCGGGGTCGGCACGCGCAAGCTCTGGAATATAGCTGGCGGGGCGGCCGTCGCGGGCAGCGGCTCGACCGAGGGTGACGGCCTTGTCCAAGAGCTCGAGGGTGATCGAATTTGCTACGGCGGCGGCCATGTCCGCTCCTCATCGCTGATGCTAAGTGCAGCCTAGCATCCCACAGCACCGCAATCGCCAGGAGCCGCCCTCGGGGTGGACTCCTACCGCCGCGCGCGGCGTCAGCGTGGGCCGGCGGCGCGCACCAACGCACTGCCGGCCCCACGCTAGGAGTGGCTACGGCGCGTTGCCGCGAACCGTCACCGACACGTCGTCGGCGTTGCTGATCTCGAGGCCCTGGGCCAAGCAGTCGAAGCTGGTCTCTCCATCGGCCACGGCGAAGGAAACGGATTGACCCGTGGTTCGGTTTTCACACCTAGCCGCCACGTTAGTCGTGATTCCCGTGAAGTCGGCGAAAAGGTTGGCGCCGAAGTTACGCGCGTTGCTCTGCATCGCCACCTCGTCGCCCGCGGTCACGGTGAGACCGAGGGCCAGGCAGTCGAGCGTCTCGCCGATCAGCACGTCGGGCAGGGCGCCCGTCAGCACCTGCGGATCGGTGTTGTTACGGCACACGACGGTGCGCGTATCGACCCCTCCAACCGTGAGCGTGAGGGACTCGACGGGCGGCGGCGGCTCACCCTGGTCCGCGACGAGGCCCTGGATGCGCACGAGCACCGGGTCCGTCGGCTCGAGCGCGAGTCCCGCGTTCTGGCAGTCCCAGACGCCGTCGAGCACTCGCACGGTCGCCTCTTCGGCGGTGAGGAGGTTCTCGCAGGACACGAACGCGCCCTCGGCCAGGCCCGTCGACTCCCCATTGAGGGCCGGCCCGCCGAAATTGACGCCGTCGATCTGCAGGATCACCAAATCGCCGACCTCAAACGTCAGCCCGAGCGAGGCGCAATCGAAGGACTCGTCGAGGGCCACATCCGGCAGTGAGCCGCTCACGGTCTGGCCCGTGTCGATGTTGCGGCAAGCGATCGTGCGCGAGTCGATGCCGATGATCCGCGCCGACAAGCCATCGACTTCGGCCTGGGCGTGGACCGCTGCGGGAAGAAGACTCGACGCCAGCAGGGCGCCGAGCAGTGCGATGCTCCGGGTCTTCGCATCCGTGCGTTCGGTGTTCATGGTGTTCATCCTTGAGGTAGCAACAACATCGTTAGGCGCCGCTGGGACTGTACTGGAGCCCAGGGCACCCGGTGGTCGGTCAGCGCCCGGCGGTCAGGCCGCGACGTTCGAGCAACGGCTGCGTATCCGGATCGCGACCGCGGAAATCGCGGAACAAGCTCATCGCCTCCTTCGATCCCCCGCGCGAGAGCAAGGCCTCGCGGAAGCGATCACCGTTCTCGCGAGTCATGCCCCCGTTCTCCTTGAACCACTCCACCGTGTCCGCGTCGAGCACCTCGGACCAGATGTAGGAGTAGTAGCCGGCGGAATAGCCGCCGATGATGTGCGAGAAGTACGGATAGCGGTAGCGTGGCGGCACCGGAGCGAAGTCCGCACCGGCATCGGCCAGGGCCTTGGCCTCGAAGGCCATCAGCTCCTCGGGCGCCGGCACTTGCTCCGGCGTGAGCTGGTGCAGGGCCTGATCGATGAGCGAGGCGGCCAGGTACTCCGTGGTCGCGTAGCCCTGGTTGAACTTGGAGGAGGCCAGCACCTTGTCGAGCAGTTCGCTGGGCATGGGCTCACCGGTCTCGTAGTGGCGCGCGTAGTTGCGCAGCACCTCGGGCCAGATCGCCCACATCTCGTTCACCTGCGAGGGATACTCCACGAAGTCGCGCGGCACATTGGTGCCGGAGAAGCTCGGGAAGGTGACGTTGGAGAACAAGCCGTGCAGTGCGTGGCCGAACTCGTGGAACGCCGTGACCACCTCGTCGAAGGTGAGCAGCGTGGGCTGCCCTTCAGGCGGGCGGGTGACGTTCAGATGGTTGGCCACCACGGGCAAGGTGCCCAGCATGTGGCTCTGGGAGACGTAGGCGTTCATCCACGCGCCGCCACGTTTGCTGGCGCGGGCGTAGGGATCGAAGATGAAGATGCCTAAGGTGCTGCCGTCTTCCTCGAACACCTCGAAGACGCGAACGGTCTCGTGGTACACCGGCAGATCCTTACGCTCCTCGAAGGTGAGGCCGAACACCTTCTGCGCGGCGAAGAACACCCCGTTGCGCAACACGCTGTCGAGCTCGAGGTAGGGGCGCAGCTGGGAGGCATCGAAGGCGTAGCGTTCGGCACGCACCTTGTCCGCGTAGTAGTCCCAATCCCAGGCGGCGAGTTCGAAGTCACCGCCTTCGGCGTCGATCATGGCTTGCAGATCGGCGGCCTCGGCGCGCGCATTGGCCACGGCCGGGGTGATCAGTTGCGCGAGGCGTTCGTTGACAGCGTCGACGGTCTTGGCGGTTTGGTTGTCCAAGGCGTAGGCCGCATGGGAATCGAAGCCGAGGAGCTGCGCGCGCTCGGCGCGCAGGCGTGCCACCTTGGCCAGCTCTTGCGTGTTGTCGAACTGCGTGCCGCGATGACCGCGAGACATGGAGATCTTGGTCATGCGCTCGCGCAGGTCGCGATTGTCGAGCTGGGCCACCGTGGGCTGCTGGGTGGTGTTCAGCAGCGGCACCACGAACTTGCCCTCGAGGCCGCGCTTGTCCGCATCGCTGGCCGCAGCTGCCACCTGCGCCTCGGTGAGCCCGGCGAGTTCGTCAGCGCTGTCCACCACCACGGCGAGCTCGTTCACCTCCTCCATGACGTTCTGGCGGAAGGCCGTCTGGATCTCGGCGATCTCCGTGTTGATCTCACGCAGGCGAGCCTTGTCGGCGTCGCTGAGCTGGGCGCCGGCGCGCACGAAGTCGGCGTAGGTTTCCTCGACCAGTCGCAACGCCTCGGGGGACAGATCCTCCGCCTCACGCTGCTCGTACACGCTGCGCACGCGGGCGAAGAGTTCGCCGTTCAGGCGGATCTCGTCCGTGTGCCCCGACAGGAGCGGCGCGATCTCGCCCTCGATCTCGCGCATGCCGTCGTTGGTGTGGGCGGAGTTGAGGGAGAAGAACACGGTGCTCACGCGGTCGAGCAACTGCCCCGCGCGCTCCAGGGGCACGATCGTGTTGTCGAAGGTGGGCAGGGTCTCCTGGGAGGTGATGGCGGTGATCTCCTCCAGATGCTCCGCCATGCCGCGCTCGAAAGCCGGCATGTAGTGCTCGTTGCCAATCGCATCGAACGGCGGGTAGAGCAGGTAGAGCGGGCTGGGGGCAAAGAAGGGGTTATCGTCGGCAACATCGACCGTCATCGCATCGGCTCCGTCGTCGGCGCCGACCGTCCGCGCATCGTCTGCGCTGGGGCTGCACGCCGTGGTGATCGCGAGCGCCGCCAGCAGGATGCCGACGCCACTAAGGTGCTGAATTCGCATTGATAAGCCTCTCCGCTGGCCGCTCCGGGCCTGGCTTGTGCGCACAATCAGGGCACGGTGGGAGGCCTCCCGTGGCGCCCACCGCGAGCCGCTCCTGGCAACCGCAACTGCCGAGGGGCCTAGTGTCCTGTCGAGTGCGAAAGAATAGCGGAAACCGTCTCACTGCTCCTGCGTTTCACAGAATGCGAAGGGGCGATGAGGACACCGCGTCGTTGGACGTCGCCGGCTACTGCCAGGCGCCGGGCTGCGGCGACTCTCGCACCAACAGCGCGCGGGCTTCGCCCACGAAGTCGCGCTGCAGTTCGCTGGCGCCGCCGCCGAGGGCCGCGATCTGCTCGAGCAACTCCACGGCCGAGCGCGCCTGCTCATCGGTGAACTTGTCACGGCTGGGGTCGATCACCCGCTTGAGCTGTGCCCGCACCTCCTCGCCCGTGCCGAGCAGGTGGGAGCTGGCGAGGAACAGGCCCGAGGCGTCCTTGGGCGAGAGTTGGAAGGTCGACTCGAACATGGCCTGAATCGCCTGCTTCTCCTGCGCGCTCATGTCGCCGTCGGCCTTCGCCGTGGCGACCACGAGCAAGGCGGTGGTCTGCATCGGGCTGTCGATGGAGAACACGGGATTTGCCGTGTACTTCTTGCGCCAGTGGCGCCGGCGGCGCCAGGCCCACGGATTCAAGCCGCCGAGATCGATACCTAAGCGGTCGAGCAACCACAGGATGGTCACGAGGCTGCTGAGCAGTCCAATCAAGATGTGCATCGAATATCCCTACGCCCGATGAGTCGCGCACTCTACCAACACTTGCGCCAGCCTTACACCGTCGCCAGGCGATGAGGGATTATGGTGACCTAAGACGCCGGGCCATCGAGGTCCGCCAGCGCTTCCACCACCACGCCGTCCTCCTCTACGCGCCAGCGCAGGTCGAAGTCGAGCAGGCGCATGCCGTAGCGGCGCGCTTGCGCTGCGCTGCCCCGATAGGCGGGACGCGGGTCTGCCTGCAGCACCTGCACGATCAGCTGCTCCAGCTGCGGGTAGGACCTGCGCCGCGCGGCGAGGGCCACCTGCGCCTCGGGCGAGAAGCGCACCTCACACGTGGCCATCGGCGCTTCGTCGGCGTAGCCGGCGCGGGCGTCCGGCAGGCTATCGGCGTAGGTCAGGTAGGGCTTGATGTCGAAGACGGGTGTGCCATCGACGAGGTCCGCGCCCGCGATCCGCAGACTCAGGCGTCCTCCCTGGCGCTCGATCCCGAGCAGCTCCACGGCGGATAACCCGAGAGGATTGGGGCGAAAGGGCGAGCGACTGGCGTACACGCCCACCTTGGCATTTCCTCCCAGGCGCGGCGGCCGTACCGTCGCTCGCCATCCCTGGGCCTCGGTGTGGTGGAAATGGAAGATGAGCCACAGATGCGAGAAGGCCTCCAGGCCCGCCACCGTCGCGTCCTCGTCGTAGGGTGGGTAGAGCTCCACCCGAGCTTCGGCGGCGGGAGCGAGGCCAGCCTGGCGCGGCACCCCGAACTTCTCACGGAACGGGGAGCGGACGACGCCGATCGGGGTGAGGCTGACGGGCACAGGAGCGTTCATCGTGCTCATGGTAGTCGACCTCACCCCAGCGTCGGTCTTCTAGCGCTTCAACCTTGCCAACAGCTGTTCCAGCACCACGTCGCTCGCCGTGGGCGCGATCGGCGTGGGGATCTCCCAATCCGGCGTCACCCCGTCGACCCGCGTGTCTCCCGACGGCCGGATGATGTGTGCTTTGGGGAAGCCCACCGTCAGGCCCGTGTGCGCCAGGGTGAACTGCTCCATCGCGCCGTAGGTGGTGGCCATGTCCGAGGTCTTCTCCCCGGCGATCACGGCGAAGCCGTAGTCCTGCACCGTGGCAGCGACGTTTACGGCGTTGGAGTAGGAATGGCGATTGATGAGCACGACCACCTCGCCCTCGAAGCGTCTGCCCTCCCGGGGCTGCGCCCAAGGGATGTCGAAGGCGAAGCGTTCACCACGCGGCGTCTTGGCGTAGTCGCGAGCGAACTGGGCCGAGACACCCTCCGTGGCATCCGGGCTGGCATCGAGGCGCGCTTGGTTGGACGCCGCCGCCTCGTCGCTCGAGCGAATCAGGAAGGCCGAGCAGAAGCGAAAGGGCCGATCGGCGATCCAGGCCAGCATGGGATCGCTGAAGGAGCTGTCGCCGCCTGGGTTGTCGCGTAAGTCGATGATCAGCTGCTGGGCATCGGCATCCAGGAACTGCTCGAAGGCCTCGTCGATGAAGGTGAGGTACGCGCTGCTGTCCCACATCGCGTTCGGGTTCTCCGCGGTGT
>JBCBZW010000114.1 GCA_039815145.1 Pseudomonadota bacterium | reverse complement strand
TGGCTTCCGCAGTCGCAATTGCGCAGTACAGTTTCGCACTCGTGCCTGCGGTTTTCGTCGCCATGGTGATGGCGCTGGCTTGGTTCCTCAGCCCGCCAAGGCAGGCGTGAGCCTCCTTACTTTGGTGGCCTGCAGTTAAGCCCGACGGCGGCCTCCGCGCCTGCGAGGTGCCGCAGCGGTGCCGTCATCGTTTGCAGCGCCCATGGGGCGTTTGGCTGGCAGGGTGACGGCAGCGGCGAGTTTGGGAAACGGCTCTACCTTGTTGGGGAAGGCCATGGCGTTCACGAAATGCTCTTGGAACTTCGGTTCCAAGGCGGTTTCGATTTTCTCGATGTTCTGGACCGTTTCTTCGATCTCGCGGCGATGGGTGCGGTTGAGCAGCGCCATGCGCGCTCCGGTACCGGCCGCATTTCCCACGGCTTTGACGTTCTCAATCTCACAATCCGGCACGAGCCCCAGTACGAGCGCGTATTTTGGGTCGATAAATGTGCCGAACGCGCCCGCCAGACTGATCTTGGAAATCGTGTCTACGCCATGCTTGTCCATTAATAGACGCACCCCGGCATAAAGCGCCGCCTTGGCCATCTGAATCGCCCGCACGTCCGTCTGACTGACCGTTATGTCCGGGCCGTCCTTGGTCTCCCAAAGGCGGTAGGAGAAGGTCCGCTTGTCCTCAAACACACGGTCGGACACGCCAGACTTGGCGCCGTTTAGTACGCCGTCTTCGTCGATGATGCCGGTCAGGAACATCTCGGCTACGACCTCGATAATGCCCGATCCGCAAATGCCGGTTACGCCGGTTGCTTTGGCCATGTCGGCAAAGCCCGGCTCGTCGGACCACACGTCGACGCCGATGATGCGGATGCGGGGTTCCAGTGTGACAGGATCGATGCGCACCCGTTCGATCGCGCCGGGGGCAGCGCGCTGGCCGCAAGAAATTTCTGCACCCTCAAAGGCCGGCCCGGTGGGGGAGGAGCATGCCATTGTGCGTCCCTCCATGCCCAAAACGATCTCGGCATTCGTCCCAACGTCCACCATGAGAGAGAGTGTCTTTTCCTTGTGCGGCGCTTCTGAGAGGGTGGCCGCTGCGGCGTCTGCGCCGACATGACCGGCAATGCACGGGATGATGTAAACCCGTGTCCCTTCGTTCATATGCAGGTCGATTTCTGTTGCCCAAGTGTGGACCGCGCCGGAGACGGCCAGCGCAAAGGGTGCGCCGCCGAGTTCTGTCGGGTCGATGCCCAGAAACAGGTGGTGCATGATTGGGTTGCCGACGAACACGCAATCCAGCACATCCTGCGGTTCCACTCCGGCTTCCGTGCACACTTGTTCTATGAGACCGTTGACGGCATTGCGCACGGCTTTGGTCATGGCTTCGCGGCCGTCCGGGTTCATCATCACGTAGGAGACGCGGCTCATTACGTCCTCGCCGAAGCGTATCTGTGGGTTAGACGTGCCTGCGGACGCGAGCGTCACACCCGACAGCAGGGAGGACAGGTGCATGGCTATGGTGGTGGACCCTATATCGCAAGCGATGCCATAGGCCTCGTTTTTCAAGCCGGGGTAAAGCGCGATGAGGGTAGGGCGGGACGATTCGAGGTCCTGATGGATGGCGGCGGTGACTGCCCACTTGCCGTCCCGCAAGGTCTTCTGCACCTGAGGCAGGATCTGCTGCGCCACCAGAATGTCTTCAAAACCCCAGTCTTCGTGGAGCTTGGCCTTGAGGCGGTCGAGGTCACCCAGAGGCTTGTGCATGTCCGGCTCTTCCACCTCAACATAGCACATCTGAATCGCCGGGTTGCGTTCGATTAGCCGCGTGTCTGCTGCCTTGCGGATGGTCTGCTGGTTCACAACCGTGTCGGAAGGAATATCCACGACCAGCGGGCCTTGGATCGTGGTGGAACAGGACAGCCGCCGCCCGTCTTTCAACTCTCCACGCTTCTCGGTGTAACGGGCCTCTTTGGGAGACCATTCCGACAAGGCATCAGATTTTGATTCAATGCCGTGTTTCGCAAAATGCCCAAACTCCGGCGCCACCTGACACCGCCCGCAAATGCCCCGTCCGCCGCATACGGATTCCACATAGACCCCAAGCTCACGCGCTGCATCCAATACAGGCGTACCGACGGGAAAATGCCCGCGCTTACCGGATGGAGTGAAGATGATGAGGGGGGCGTCAGCGGTCATTGCCTGGTTGCTTCTTTTGGACGGCGGTTCGTGTCAAAGTTGGGACGGGTGGACGAAACCATACTGTTGTCTCTCACAGGGCGATAACGGGGCGACCACACCGCCACCCCGCGTTTTCAAGAGCGGCAATGTCGCGTCTCGAAGTGGGTGAATTGGCGTGCGGTCCTCCTGTGGATTCAGCATATGTGTTAATCGCGTACTCATAACCAGCAAATGAAACGCACGCCTGTCTTTTTGTCGGTAAATGAGAACTTGCGTTTGTGAAATTTCCAGCCCTTTGCCTTGGCCAGTTTCTTGCAAGCCCGTTTGGTGGCCCGGCGTATTTTTTTGGATTTGCAATTGCGGTTATAATAACGATTGTACTTCTGTCTTTCTTTTTCGCTGACTTTGTCGCGGTGAGCAAAGCGCCAGTCTTTGGCTTCCTGACATTTTGCGGAAAGAGATGAGATCAGTTGCACAGATGCTGTTTGGAAGCCCTCTTGCATAGGAGCCAATGATCCAAGTGCGTGAGCCTGGCCGCTGAACGCCACAGCTGTGATGGAACAAACGAGCGCTAAGGATTTCGTATTCATAAGACTGCCTCTTCGATTAATTTGCTTCGCAGGAATTGCGGATCATGAAGTCCATCACTTGCAATTTTTGAGTTTTGTATCAGTGCCAAACGGCACACGAAAAGGTGGTAACTTCGCAGTTTGTATTCTTCACCCAGCCCGAGCAGCGCGTCCGCCTCTGCGTTTTGGTGCGCCTGTTGAGGTTTGCGCTGGAGCGGGTGTTGCGCCAGGGGCGGTGGCTGTGTGGTTTTTGTAGTTCATGATCCAGTCGGTGCAGTCGGCATCATTGCCGGCCAGGACGTTGGCGGCGTGGACCATTTCCATTTCCTGCGGGCGGCATGGGTTCATGATTGCGCTGGTCATGCCCGATGCGATGCACATGGGGATGAAGGCTGCGTTGATGCCGTGGCGGTGGGGCAGGCCAAAAGAGATGTTGGAGAGACCGCACGTCGTGTTGACGCCGAGTTCCTCACGCAGGCGGCGCACCAGCGCAAACACCTGCTTGCCAGCCGTGCCCATCGCACCAATCGGCATGACGAGCGGATCAACCACGATGTCATGGGCCGGAATACCGTAATCTGCCGCGTGCTCAACGATGCTCTTGGCCACCGCGAAACGCACGTCGGGATCTTCGGAAATGCCTGTTTCGTCGTTTGAGATGGCCACCACCGGCACATCATATTTTTTGATCAGCGGCAGAATGGCTTCGAGTTTTTCCGTCTCACCGGTGACTGAATTGACCAGTGGGCGACCTTTGGCGACCTTCAAGCCTGCTTCGATTGCGGCGGTGACGGATGAGTCGATGGAGAGGGGTACGTCGACGAGGTCCTGCACCATTTCCAGCGTCTGAACGAGCAATGCCGGTTCGGTTGCGTTGGGGTCCACAGAGGTGACGCCCGCATTAACGTCCAGCATGGTTGCCCCGGCCGCGACCTGCGCGAGGGCGTCGGACCTAACGGTTTCAAAATTGCCTGCTTGCATTTCTGCTGCCAGCTTTTTCCGTCCGGTCGGGTTGATGCGCTCACCGATGACGCAGAATTTTTGATCAAAGCCGATCACGACTTCCTTGGTGGCGGATGCAACGATGGTGCGGGTCAAAGCTCTGTCTCCACGGCTCTGTGAGCCTTCAATAATCGGCTCTATGAGCCATTTTTACTGTGGCCTAGTGGCCGCTGTTTTGGGGCGGTGCCGCGCCGCAAGATGCGCCACCGTTTCGCCCTGACTATCTCCACGACCATGGCTCACAAACCATGCCAAAAGCGACATTCTGTTGCCGTTTTGACGGTGAGCAGCGCTCGCGTGATCTACGGCGCATTCATGCTCTCCAGGATTGCTTCCATGACATAAAGATTTCTTTATGTAAATGTTGACATAAAGAAATATTTATATGATCTTGCGCCTGCATTCACGCAGGAGCTTTCACCATGCCGGTCCCTTCACATCTTAATTCCATGATACATTCGTCACAGGAGAGCGGATCCGATGACCCTTCAAACGAGGGTTCTCGCGGCGCGGTGAGTTTTGAGTTTTTCCCGCCCAAAGGGTTTTCAGCGGAGCGTGGATTGCTTACCTGCGCCCACGCGATGCGCAGGCTGGAGCCCGCGTTTCAGACAGTGACGTTCGGCGCTGGTGGGTCGGCGGTGGAAAATGGCTTGACCTGGCCGCACCAATTGCAAGGCCTCACCGAAACGCCCACCGCCGCCCATGTGACGCTGGTGCGGTTTGCGGATCGTGCGGCGTTTGCAGACCATCTTTCCGCGCTGTGGGAGAAGGGGATTACCCGCCTGGTGCTTCTGCGAGGTGACCCAGTTAAAGGGGAAACGCCCAAGAACGCGGGTTTCACGTCCGTCGCAGAGTAGCGGCTGTTGCGCTTGTGCAGCGTCGGCGTGTGGGTGACCAACGCCATCGTGGAGCCTTCGCTCTCCCGCGCCGGGATGTAGCGCGACTCGACGAGGTGTTCGAAGGCCGCATCGACGGGGAAGCTGCCCGGGTCGACGCCCTTCACTACGCCGACGCCCGTGACCAGACCATCGGCGCCGACCTGCACGGAGGCGCCGAAAGCGAAGGCCGAGATGTCCTTGCAGACCTCCGCGTCACCAGCGTCGCAGTCGTCGCTGGCGACGAGGCGGTCGTACCAGGTGCCCGCCTTGCCGATGATCTCCTGCGGGCCGTAGTAGTCGTTCCCGAAGTCACGAGCGTGCAGCCCTGCGTTGGGGAACACGTTGACCTCGCAGCGCCCCCGGGAGTCGCAATCGACCTGGGCCCGGATCGGCATGGACACCGCCACCCGCTCCCCGTCGATCTCCGCAGGGCGGAACTTGGCGCGCTTCAGGCGGTGCAGGATCTCATTGCGCAGCCAGAATCGCAGGCGGTCGCCGCCGCCGTGCTGGGCGCATTTGCGCGCGCCCACCTCGCCGCGCTTGCTCACCATGACCTGGCAGACGATGGAGGTGGACTGGGAGCGCGGAATGAAGTCGTCGGGGAAGCGGAACTGGGCGGAGACGGGCACGCGGCCGAGTTCCGGGTGGGCGGGTTGAACCTGGCCTCCCTCGGCGCTCGCCCCGAGGGGCGAGAAAGCGATGAGCGTCAGCAGGCTGATGGCGGCAAGGCTGCTGCAGCGCAGCCCACCGTGGTGGGGAGGAAATCGATGCATGTTCGTCTCGTTGTTCGGCTTACGCGGAGGTCACATCCTCAGCAACTTCTAGGGCGTAAGTAAAGCTATCCGAGCGCCTGCCCAGCATTGGAGTTTTTTTCTTGATGCGCCTGCGGTATTCCGCTTGGTCATCGGCAAGTCATGGTCGAGATGTGGTGCACATCTAGCTGTGTTTGGGGCGTATCAGCTGCTATTCGGCACTCAGGGAAATCTCAGTTGGGGTGTTGTTCTGACTTCTGGATAATGCCTTGCGAGCGATTGAATTGCGCCCAAACGTTCTCCTTTGCGCGGTCAATGGATCCGTTTGGAGTCCCAGCGAGGCGCAAGGTGCGGTGAATATCCCCGACCTCTGTGCATTTGACACTCAGCAACAGGTGTGGCGCGCTGGCAGCGGACTCACTACCACCACGGATCTTCTGTTGGACAGAGCCTATTTTGCAGTGCGCCCTGACCTCGTGTTGCTGGCCAAGGAGCTGTTCGATGTCCGCCCGTCAGCGCTGGAGGCCGGAGAGAAGCGACTGCTGCTCACCGCCCAGGCAATCGCCAGTGGCCGTCGTACGGATCGGTGGGGGCACCATACGCAAGCGGTCATCGCGAGGTTCTGTGCTGCTACTGCGGCCGCTGGGCAACCTGCGCTCCCGTGGCAGGAACTCCTCGAGGACACGCAGTGCTACGACGGCGTCGAGGGGGTATCGAGTCGCACGGGCAACCGTCCCCTTGGTACTACCACCCGTTATCTCGTGGACGCTCGGCGCTTATCTGGAGCGCTGGCCGCCGCCGGGGCATCGCCGGCCCACCTTGCCAAGACGGGCTCGTGGCCCGAGGCCTTCGTTCAGGCGCTCGTCGAGGAACGTTGGCCATCGGTGAGCGAGGAGACCGCTCGCCACCTGCAGGCTGAGGTCGCTCCGGAGGTCGTGGCACCAATGGCGCCAGCGCATGAATCGATGCAGGTGCAGGTATCCCCCGAGAATTCGACGAAACGGTACCTTCCCTCGATCCTCGCCCTCAGCGCCGTCCTTGGGCTCGGCGCACTCTTGGGGTGGCGCGGCCCCGTTCCAGCGCCCCCGGTAGAAGTGGTGGGCTACTGGGACTATGACGAGATCGACGGTGAGTACTTGGTCCACGGCTTGCGCCTCCTCGACGCCCCGGGCGCCGCCGTAGGCGCACGATGGCAGCGCCGCCTCGAACTGGTGGAGCACGATGCCCTACGGCCGCGCGCACGCCAGCTCTGGCCCGTGGAGCTGCGCCCGAACACTCGCAGGGTCTGCATCAACTACCCCGGCTATCCCACGTACGCGGCCTTCATCGACGCGTCCGAAGACGAAGAGGACGGCATATACCGGCTCGGACCCTGCGAATGAGGGCATTCGTCACCTGGATAATCCCCAATAGTCACTGGATACTCACCTGACGCAAACGGCACCGTGACCCCGACGTGTACGGGTTAGAAGGAGATCTCCTGTGGATGGTTCTCTCAGGGTGATGGGGGCGCAGCACCCCGTTCTGGTTGCGTGCTGTTGGATGGTGTTTGGGGTGTTGAGTACCGGCTCCCCTCGGGCGTACGGCGCCACCTTCGAGCAGATGATCACCGAGACGGCACCGCCGGTGAGCGATAACGAGGTGGCACGTTTGCAGGCCGGTCTCGTCGGCGCCTACGCGCCAGTCACCTTCCTCAACACACGCTACCTGGTAAACGCCAAGCCCCCCGGTGGGCCGGTGTTCCTGAAGCCTCGCGGCTCAACCACCCGTGACAAGCGCCCCCCCCGGTACAACGTGCTGGAGTGGCAGCTGGAGGTGGAAGGCAGTATCGCCGTGAGCGCCGCGTCGATCGCGGAGATCGGCGCCTACCGCGACAAGCTGGAGCGAGAGGCCGCCGAGCTGGAAGAGGTCGTGCGCGCACTGCGCAAGGAGCAGCGCGGCGCCACGGGCAAGGCCAAGACGGCGCTGAAGGAGCGCTTCTCGGAGACCCAATCCCAAGCGCGTCGGAACAAGCGAGACCTCACCACCACCAAGGTGATGTACGCGGTGTTCGAGGATGCGATGCAGCACGACATCATCGAGCTGCACTTCGCGCTGGTGCGAGCCACGTCGGCGGTCGAGGTCAACTACCACGAAGCCACCGACTCGGTGAGTAATCTCGCGCAGCTGACGGATGCTTTCACGCTGCGCGAACCGTTGCTGATCTTCGACGGCGGCTTCTATACCTTCGACGCCAAGGGATCGCCACGATTCAAGAAACACGACCGCCTAGGGCCACGCGCCGGCTCGGCGACGCGAGCGCTCCTCAACGATACCTACCAACACTGGGGCGAGCGCTGCGCGCTGCTTCGCAAGCACCGCGCGGAACTACAGGAGAAGGCCCTGGTGCAGCGCTGCGAGACCACACGCGACCAGCTAGTGCAGTGGCCAGGTGTGATCGAACGATCCAAGCATTTGTACTGGCGGGAAGTGGCGCTCCCTGGCCCCAGCGCTGCCGATCAGAACCTCTTCCTCCGCCCGACCCGTCGAGGCTTCACCCCCGCCGCGGTGTGGCCCGCCCTCGACTACCTGCGCGTGCGCGATTGCGCAACGGCGGAACTCGACTACGAGAAGATTCGAGCGCGAGGTTTCACCGATACCCTATGGGTGCTGGAGCGCCGCCCCCGCTACATCGCGCGCCAGCAGGTGATCGGCAAGGACTGGGACTCAGCGCTTGCGGCTCGCTATCGCGACACCGGCTCTATGGGGGCGAACATCTTCCTGCGCGCGGATGGCGTGATCGGCTTCGACAACGTTTTCGATGATCAGCATCGCTGGGCGGTCGACCAGCAGGGGATCGTCCTGCGCCTGTTCAGCGGCGAGATTACGCTCACCATCGATCCGCAATTCGACGGGATCCAGTACCTGAATCACGTGCGTGCTGAGGACGATCGCCTGTACACCTATCGAGTACGGTTACTCGCGCAGTACGGCCGCTACAACGCGTCGCGTTACTCGGTGGATGTCGACTATCTCAACAGCCTTGGGCGGCGCCCGGCCATGCCGGTGGCGCACGCGCTGTGCGACAGCAGCGGGAGGCCGATCACCGTGGCGGGTCCTGCGCAGACACCCGCCACGGCCCCTGTTCAACCGGACGACAAGGCCAGCACACCCGCCATCACCGGGGGTGCTCTCCCGACGCCCGGTCTGCAGCCGCTTGCCAATGCCAGCTTCGAAGTGCCCCGGGTCGAGCAGTATCAGTTCGCCATGGCGCAGTGGCAGGGCCAACGCCATGGCGTGGTGGCACCGCCGGCGACCATGTACGCGGGGGGGCTGGCGCCTGGGGGGCGCCAGATTGCCTATCTTTCTAAGGCTGGCTCATCGATGTCGCAGAGCCTGCCGCATGCGCCAGCACCGGGCTGGACCTACACCTTGCAAGTGTGGGCAGGCAACCGCCTGGAACCGGGCTTCGCGTCCGGGCACTTTTCCCTCGAGTTGCTGGCGGGCGAGGAGGTTGTGGCCAGCGAACGGTTTTCCACGCCGACGAAGGGCGAATTCGCTGCCTTTGCGCTGACCTACGAAGTGCCGGGCGTCACGTTGCCCGGGGCACTGACCGTTCGTATTCGAAACGAAGATGCACGACAGGTGAACTTCGACCTTGTGCGTTTGTACGCCTACCCGAAGGGCTCTGGTGAGACGGTTCCACCCCTGACGTGGGAGAACAGCGCGCCGCTGGCCAAGGTGCCGGCACCGCCCGCGGAGACTGCCCCCGCCTCAGAGACCGTGGGCTACTGGGACTACGATGCGATCGACGGCCAAGCCATTGCTGCGGGGTTGATCTTACGTGCACAGACAGGGGATGCCCTGGGGAAGCGGTGGACGTCCATCCTGGAGCTCAAGGCGCACGATCGCCTTCGCCGGCGCACGCGAACCCTTTGGCCCGTGGAACTGAAGCGCGGCGAGAAGCGCGTGTGCATCGACTTCCCCGGTTACCCGAGCTACAGCGCATTCATCGATTTCGAGGATGATGCGCATGATGGGATGTACGCGTTCGGGCCGTGCGCGGGGAACTGAGACTCATGCCTAGGCCTGCTGCTGAAGAAGGGCCTGGTGAAAGTCCTCCACGCCGAGGGTTCCCACGACCTCCTGACGCTGGTTGAGAATCTCGAACATGGTGTCCTGCTCTCCACGCAGATGGTAGAGCACCACTGCGCCACCGGCGCCGCCACTCTCGCTATGGGGGACCGTGTCCGCGGGAGCCTCGGTGAAGCTGCCTGCGGGTCGACGTTCTCGCACCTGACCGTCGGCTTCGTAGATCACATGCTCACCCTCAATGACGAACGTGTTGGTATGCGCTAGGTGGCGATGGAGGAAGATCGCTTCGGGCCCGTCGAACTTCAGGATCGCATCGACGAGCCGTCGCTCGCGGTCCACGCTCAGCATGGCAAAGACGAAGTGCTCGAAGTCACCTAGGCGGTGCCAGGTGATCGAGGTGGAATCGAATGCTTCGGCCCTATGCATGCTGCGGTCTCCTAGTTGCCGTGCTTCGATGCCATCATAGGTACGCTCGACCCGCACGTTCTTGTAAGAATCCGCTGCGAGCGAGTATCGCTCGACAACCGCTGGAGAGAGCATATGGGGCGAATTCTCACGCCGCAGCATCGTCAGATCTACCTGTGGCGGCACCGTACGCTGTGCATGGGGCCATCGAACTCGCTCGCGCCTCGCCGCTATGGTGCCGGTGCCCTGCATGTGGGCGTGTATGCGCCATTCACCATTGCCGTGACCGGGAGTGCACCGCGTCGCGCACGGGTCGCCTTTGTCGCGCCAAACACCGAGCACGTGGTCGATTTCGATGGACTGGTGGACGCGAAGCTCTTCATCGAGCGCGACAGCATCGACTATCACACCGTTGCGCAATCATTCCCTCTGAGCACGGTGCGCCTTGCCGTGAGTGAGGGGGAGGAGTGGGTGCAGTGCATGCAGGGGCTTTACGAGTCGATGGCCTCACGGGATGAGGCGCAGGCGGCTCTGGACGAGCGCCTGCGAGCGGTCGATAGGCAAGCGCCCGCGCTGGACCATAGGATTCGGGGCGTACTTGCATTGATACGCCGCGAACCCGCCAGGAATTTTCGCCAGGAGGAGTTGGCCGCGCATGCAGGAATCTCTGCGTCGCGCCTACTTGCGGTGTTCGGTCAGCAGATGCAGATGCCCTATCGACGCTATCGCACCTGGCACCGTTTGCTCGTCGCCCAGCGTGCCTTGCATCGGTGCGATACCCTCACCCACGCCGCGCTCGAGGCCGGCTTCTCGGATAGTGCCCACTTCAGCCACAGTTTTCGCAATGCCTACGGGGTGACGCCAGCCAAGGTGTTCCGTCGGCCCGAACGCTTCGAGGTGGAGAGCCCCTAGGCCGCCAGCAGCCCCTGACCGGAGCGAGTCAATCCGAGACCCAACAGAACCGATCGATCGGAGGGTGCATCCAACAGGGTTTTGAAGCGTCTCGCCTGGGAGGGCACATGTTAAAGATCACTCTGGCCTTTGCGCTTGCGTTGGGGGCGGCCTCGGCCAACGGGGCGCATGAGGCCCAGAAGCGGCCCTTTCACTTCACCTATCAAGATGTGGCGTATGCCGGTGAAGTCGTCATCCCGCGAACCAACGCCAAGGGCGTGATCATCATCATTCCCGGGCACGGCCGGACTAACTTCGTGGGTGGGAATCAATTCCGGGATACGCGTGAGTTCTTTGTCGAGCAAGCGTATAGCGTTGCCTATTGGGACAAGGCGGGATGCGGCGCGAGCGAGGGGGAATACGATCACCATCAGAGCATTCTCAGTAGTGCGCAGGAGGCCGTCGCGGCGATCACGGCGATCGATGAGCTCGATCTGCCCAACTCGGCGCACCTAGGGGTTTGGGGGATCAGCCGTGCGGGCTGGATCGTGCCGGAGCTGTCGCAGCTGTACGGCGACATCAAGTTTTGGATTTCCGTGAGCGGCACAACCGAACTCGACAACGGCCGCTACATGCTGGAAGCGAACCTGCGAGCGGAGGGGCGTAGCGAGGAGCAGATCGCGCTCCTGATGTCCGAATGGGATGACTATCAGCGGATACTGGTTCGAGGGGGTTCGCTGGAGGAGTTCAACGCCAAGACCGAACACCTGATTGCGGATCCCTACTTCAATGCGAACGGATTCGAGATGACTGAAGAGGGGTTGATCAACATCCAGTCCTTCTATCAGTCCGGTGCTTTCACCTTCGACGAGCACACCAATCTGGCGGTGATGGACGCTAACCTGGAAGAGACCCTGAGCGGGTTATCGATCCCCGTCATGGCCGTCCTTGGTCGCCTCGACACGCAGGTCGACTGGAAGGCCACGGGCGAGCTCTACGCGAGAGCATCGAAGAAGGGATCCATGCAGCTCACCACGGTCTACCTGGATAACTGCAATCACATCATGCGAGAGAGCGTGACCGGGGCCATCCACGAGCCGTTAGGCCCTGACGCACCCGCCTGCGACGGGTACTTCGACGCGATGGCCGCCTGGCTCGACTCGCTGACCGCCGCGCAAACCAAACGGTGAGTTGCCGCATCCCATAGATATCCGCGCTGCTGCTGGAACGCCACAGATGCCCGACCCCGCAAACGCCTGGATCGCCATGACCCCGATCGCTGAAGGCGGCAGGGCGGCTCTCCTGCGTCGCCTCGCCGCTGTCGGCGAGGTGATCTTCGTGCTGCTCGCGCTTACGCTCCTGGCCCGCGTGTTGTTCTCCCTGCTGGGGCTGACGGACGCCGACGCCTACCTGTTCCCGGAACAGGGTGAGGCGGACTTCCGCGGCGCGGCGGGCGCGGAGGCCAGTTGGCACGCCCTGCGTTACGGCTTGGCCTTTCTGGTCGTGGCGTTGATCGGCTGGGTTCGCCACCGGCGGCGCCTCGCGAGCTACGGCGTCAGCCTGGGTGCTCGTAGCCCCCAACAGCTGATTCAGCACGGCCTAGTGCTCTACGCTGTGGCCCATCTCCCGTCGGTCTTACTCAGCCTGGCAGACCAGGCCTTCGACCTCGGCCCGGGGCTTCCCTTCTGGCGCCTGATGGAAGAGGTGCCGTGGGACGCGGACTTCTGGCTGTTCATGGCGGTATCGAGTTTCCTCGTGGTGCCGCTGGTCGAGGAGTTCATGGCGCGGGGCTACCTGCTCGGGCGCCTGCGCGAGTCCTTCTCGCCCGGCGGGGCCTTGGTGGTGATGGGCGTGCTGTTCGCCGTCGCCCACACGCAGTACCACCGCGCCGATCTGCTCTCCGTGGGCAATCTCCTGACGTTGGTGTACGGCTCGGTGCTGTGGGGGTACGCCGTGTATCGCACGGGCTCGCTGATACCGCCGATCATCGCGCACGCCTTGGTCAATATCCCCCTCATGCCGGCGCTCGAGCCCTATCTGCTGCTGGTGATGGTGATCACGGTGCTCGTAGCGCGAAGGCAGATCTACGAGAGCGCCCGCGACCTCGGCCAACTGTTCACGAGAACGCAGGACTGGGGGCAGGTGTTGAGCGTCTGCCTACTGTTGGTAGCCTTCGGCGCCACGCTGCGTATCCCTAACGCGCCTTACCTTTGGTTGCTTGCGTTTGTCGCGTTGTTTCTCGTGAGCCTGCGGACCCATTCGCGCTGGTCCTCGGGAGAGGTTAGCTACCCACTACATTAGGTGAGTACGCCCAGACCGTAATCCCGATCCAGCTGTACGTCCACAGGTAGCCGGTAAACACCACGAGCAGGGTCGATGTGAAACCGGCATGGAGGCGTGCCCAATCGGAGCTGTTGCGATTTGTCATCGCGGCGACCATGCCGAGCACCGCGCAGACCATCGTCGCCCACCCGCCGTACTGCAGGGCCAGCGAGTAGATCGACGGCTCTCCGAGGGCAGCGATCGGATCACCACTCGCGCCGACGATCAGGCCAGCCACGGCTGCACCTAGGGTCAGCACGCTCAAGAACGGCCAGAGCCAAACGCGCCAGCGATTGCTCTCACGGAAGGCGCCGAAGGGATAGCCCAGCGCCCAGATGGCCGCGAACAGCAGAGCGGCTAGGCTCGCCAGGACCACGGCGGCGAGGAGAGCGACCGGCGCGTAGGCGGCCAGTGCCGATATGGGGCGCAAGGTGTTGTTGAAGCCTGCAAACGCTTCGAGGCTGCCACTCGGGCCTTCGTAGAAGAGTAGCTCCGGCGCGGCACGCCCCTCGCCCGCGAAGCTGTGCTCGCCGGTGGGGACGAAGCGCTCGGTCTCTCCTCCTAGCAGGGGCGTCATCGTGAGCGATTCCCCTTGCGCACGAATGCGCACGACGCCGGCGATATCGCTGATCAACCGGGTGAATTCGTTGCGTGGTGTGAAGGGTCGGTAGTATCCCGCGAAGCGTTCGAGGTTGGTGGCGTCCGTCGGCGTGGGCGCCGCGGCCGTCGATGGGTATTGCGTGTTGAGGTAGCTGGTAAGCAGCTTGCGCACGGCGCGGAAGGTCTCGCCGTCCGGGGAGTTGATCATCATGGCGAACCCCACACCCGCATCCTTGCGATAGGCGTAGGTACTGATGAAGCCGTCGATGCCGCCGTCGTGGCCGCGGTACTCCACGTCATCGTAGAAGCTTGCGTAGTTGCCGAGGCCGTAGCCGTGGGCGAGGCCTTGCTCGCCGGCCAGGGAGGTGGTGGGGGTTTCGATGCGCTCGATGGCGGCCGTGGAGATCACCCGCTCGCCGTTCATTTCCCCACGGCGGATGTACAGGCGCGCCAGTTGGCCGAGGTCGCGCACGGAGAGACTCAAGGATCCCGAGGCGCTGGCCCAGATACGCGTGTAGGGGCTGGGGCTGCCGTCGGGGCGGTAGCTGGTGGCGGTGAGCTCAGCCGTGTCGGCGGACTGATCGAAGGTGGCGGTGCCGGCGCCGATGGGATCGAGCAC
This sequence comes from Pseudomonadota bacterium, assembly GCA_039815145.1. Classification (NCBI taxonomy): domain Bacteria; kingdom Pseudomonadati; phylum Pseudomonadota; species Pseudomonadota bacterium. The sequence continues at coordinate 2,430 of JBCBZW010000114.1, read as the reverse complement.
CAGGCTCTGCGCCAGGTCCTCGAAGGTGCGTCCGGTGAGCTTCTCCAGCACGAAGCCCATGGAGGCGGGGCCGGAGTTGGCGTAGGACGCGTAGCGCCCCGGGCGCCAGCGCGAGGTGCGCGAGCGGGGATTGAAGCGCAGGCCCTCCTCGGTGGAAGGGTTGGGGCCGAAGTCGCGGTACTCGCTGATGTGGATGTCGTCCCAGCCGGTGGTGTGCTCGAGCAGATGCACGAGCCTCACTGGGTCCTCGTCTTCCCAACGGTTGGTGAACTCGATCTCCGGGGCGACCTCGCGCAGGGGCGTGTCGAGATCGAGGATGCCGTCTTCGGCCAGGCGGGCGGAGATGAGCCCCGTGATGCTCTTGGAGATGGAGCCGGCGCGGAACGGCGTATCGGCTGTTGCGGGGGTCTGCGAGGCCTTGTCCGCGTAGCCAAAGCCCTCGGCCCAGAGCACGCCGTCGGCATCCACCAAGGAAGCGACGAGGCCGACGGCGACGTCACTCTCCTCCACAGTCTTGGCGATGCGCTCGGACAACTCCGCCAGTGTCTTGGGGGCCTCGAAGGTCTTCTCGGGGGCGTCCTGGGCGAGCACGCCGGCGCTTGTGACCGCGCACGCCATCGCCAACACCGTCAACCTCATCGCTAGCCGCATAGTCCTTCCACCTCGAGATGCTTAACCCACGCCGAGCGTGAGCAGCCTACACGAACGGGGTGTCATGTTTGCAAGGTATCGTGCCCCTGGCGCTATCCTGCGCACCCCTCGCTGGAGCTAGAATCCGCCCGTGAAGTACCGTGCAGAAATCGACGGCCTCCGAGCCCTGGCCGTAGTGCCGGTGATCGCCTTTCACGCGGGGTGGAAGGCGGTGAGCGGGGGCTTCGCGGGTGTCGATGTGTTCTTCGTCATCAGCGGCTTCTTGATCACCACGCTCTTGCTCGAGGATCTCGCGCACGAGCGCTTCAGCATCAGCCACTTCTACGAGCGCCGGGCGCGGCGGATCCTGCCGGCGCTGATCGCGGTGCTCGCCCTCAGCACCTTCGCCGCCTGGGCGATGATGCTGCCCCACGACTTCGTGCGCCTCGCCCGCGAACTCATGGCCAACGCCACCTTCACCAGCAACGTGCACTACACGCTGAGCTGGGGCTATTTCCAGGCCTGGCGACTCCCGCCCGTGTTCCTCAACACCTGGAGCCTCGCGGTGGAGGAGCAGTTCTACGTGCTGTTCCCGCTGCTGCTGGTGTTCTTTAAGCGCACGCCGGGTAAGCGACTGTTCCTCTACTTCGCTGCACTGCTCGTGATCTCGCTCGTGTGGGCGGAGATCTCCTCGCGCCTGTTTCCGCAGGCGGCGTACTACCTGCTGCCGAGCCGTGCCTGGGAGCTACTCGCCGGGGCGCTCATCGCCGTCTTCCTACGCGGCGGGTTGGGCCAGGCGGAGCCGTCGAGGTTCATGGGCAAGTACGCGGGCGCCCTATCGACAGTGGGGTTGCTACTGATCTTCGTCTCCTTCTTCGCCATTGACGATCGCCTGCGCTACCCGTCGTTGGTGACGGTGGCGCCTGTGCTCGGTACCGCGTTGTTCATCCTCTTCGCGCGGGCCGATCAGGTAGGGGCGAAGGTGCTGTCCGCGCCGCCCGTCGTGTACACCGGAAAGATCTCCTACAGTCTCTACCTGTGGCACTTCCCCGTGCTGATCCTGCTGCGCTACGCGTTGGCGCCGCAGTACGACGCCTGGTTCATCGGCACCGGCGGCGTGGTGATCACCGTCGTGCTCTCCGTGTTGACCTACCACTTTGTGGAGCAACCGTTTCGCCGACGGCGTCTGCTCGCCTCGCGTGTACCCTTGCTGGCCACCTCTGCGGTGGTGTTGCTGCTGTGTGCGGGTGTCGGTCTCGGCGGCCATCTGAAGTACCTGACGCCCTACTCGGTGCTACGCCATCCTGGCCTTAACCACCTGCTGACCAGCCCCGGATTGCCGGGCGGGGTGGGCATTCGGCGCTGTGCGGCCACCAACGCGCGCACCGAGTGTCGCCTCGTCACGGCGATCGACGAGCCCACGGCATCCGCGCGCCGTGAGTTCCTGATCGTCGGTGACTCGCACATGGCGGACCTCATCAGCCCGATCGCCCAGCTCTTCGTCGACCAGCGCGAGGTGGGACTCTCCGCCCGCGTCACCTACGCTTGCAGCTTCATGCCGGCCACCTTCGAGAACTGGCGTGGCGCCTGCGAGCAGGCCCGGCAGAAGCTCGATGCCACCCAGCCCGAGCAGGCCACCGATGTGGTGTTCACGGTCAACTTCGTGAGGACCATGAATCGCCGAACGCCCTCGGAACGGGGTGAGGAACTCGGCTCGCTGCTGGCGATGATCGATACCTTGTCCGCTCGCGGCGTGACGGTGCACCTGATCACCCATCGCCAGGTGTATGACATCGAGCC
>JBCBZW010000113.1 GCA_039815145.1 Pseudomonadota bacterium | reverse complement strand
GTCACGATCAACCCCAGCAGCGCGCAGCCGAGCAGGAAGCCCGACACGGGCAGGGGAATCGAGGTCGCCCCGACCAGCACCTGGTATTGGCCACCGCTGTCGCCGGTGGCAAGGCCTGAGACCATGAAGGTGTACGTGCCCGAGGGCAGCAAGCCCGCGAAGCTGAAGGCGCCCGTCAGGACGTCGAAGCTGAACGCCACGTCGGAAGACGTCACCGTGAGGTCGCTGATCTCGAAGAACGGCGCGAAGTCGTTCGGCACCACGCTGATCGCCGTGCTCAGGGACTCAGCGAGGGTGAACGTCCAGGTGTCATCGATGGTGTCGCCGCTGAAGTAGATCAGCGAATCTCCGACGAGCTCGTCGGCGCCGATCTCACCGAGATCGACGGTAGCAGCATGGGCGAGCGCACCGAAGAAGGTGCTCAAGCTCACGGCTAAGACGGTAGTCATCCACTTGGTCACGTAAGCGTGTCCTCTAACGTTGGGCGTTCACGGGAGGGCGGCGCATCGGCCGCTTCCACAGCCCGGAAGTTAACAGAACATCGGTGACCGAAAAGCAGGGGTTTGCCTTAGATCGGGTGAAAACTTTTGTCAAACGCGGATGACAACGATCTCATCCCGACGGGTGGTCAGAGGAATGGGAACAACGGCGGCCGACAGGGCCCCGCGCCGCTAGCGCGATACGCGGCTGCCAAAGTCCGAGAAGACATCCGTATCGCGTTGCTCGCAGCGCTGGACACGATCGGCGCGAGCCGTGCCCGTGCGCGAGGTCTCCCAACAGCGTTGGAAGACGGAGCAGTAGCAGATGCGCAGATCCCAGTCCGATGCCCGCTCCGTAAAGGCGTCGATCGCTGCCACATGTGCGTCCGTCAGGGCCTCGCCCTGCCAGCGTAAGGAGAGGGCTTCGACTTGCTCGCCGGGGGCCATCGCACGACCGGCGAGGGAAGACCAGGAGTCGGACGACGGCGCTGGAAGGTCTGTCAACAGCGACTGTAGGTTAGTGATCTGAACGCCGTCTAAGGCCAGATCGACCGCCTCGATCAGGGCCGGCCCCACCCCGTTGTTGCTCACCCGCAGGCCCACCTCTACCTGGCCTTCCTTGCTGGCGACGAAGCCTTCCACCTGCAGCACGGGATACACCTCGCCGTGCTGCTGGGCCCGCATCACCCGCCCCTGATCCCAGGCGATGAACACCGCCGCCAAGGACGCGATCAGGGCGCAGCCGCCGATGAGCTTGTCCACCCCACTGCTCTCGCTCACTCAGCGCTCCTCCCGCCGCTGGCCCTATCGCGTGCTGGCACTCCGGGCGAGGAGCGCTGGAATCACGTAGTCGGGCAGGTACTCGTCACGAAACCGTCGCCAGGTGCCATAGTTACCGTAGTTGCCCGCCTGCACAACGAAGACCGCGTCGAGCTGCGGCAACACGAACGTGAGCTGCCCCCCGTTACCGGCGGCGTAGCGCGCCTCGATGCGCTGACCATCCACCTCGAAGGACTGGCGCCACCAGTTCCAACCGTAGTCGTCGGGCCCGTTGATGCTCGCGACGGCGGAGAAGGCCTCGCCAACCCAACCTTCGGGCAGCAGGCGCTCACCGTTCCACACACCATCGTTCAAGTAGAGCTGACCGAACTTCGCGAGATCGCGCGCGGTCATGTAGACGCCACCGCCCACGTACATGTCGCCCGTGGGCATGAGGTTGATGTGGTAGTGGCGAATGCCGAGGGGTTTGGCGAACTGTTGGTCGAAGAACTCCGGCAGCCAGCGCCCGGTCACGCGCGCGACCATGGTGCTCGCCAGGTTGACCCCCGCCGAGCAGTAAATGGCCTTCTCGCCGGGCGCGCGGACCATGTCGAGGTCCAGCGTGTAGCGAATCCAGTCGCGCTGCGCCTGTTGACTCTGCATGACGTCCTCGTTGCCCGGGGACTCGTAGTTGCCATCGTCGCAGTCGAGGCCGGAGGCCATGCTCATCAGATGCGCCGCGGTGATCGCGCGCTTGCGCTTGTCGCTCGCGGGGATCTCGTCACCGAACACATCAGCTAACGTGGTGCTCGGCGAGATCGCGTAACCCTGCTGGATCGCCAGGCCGACCATCGTGGAGGAGAAGGACTTGCCGGCGGAACGCGTGTCGTGGGGCACACGCGGGTCGTGGCCGAAGAAGCCCTCCTCGTACACCACCACGCCGCCCTGGGTGAGCACCATCGTGTGCACGGTTTCGCCGTACAGGTTGCCAGGATCCTGTTCGGCCACGCGCTGGGTGAGGGCCAGCAACGGATCCGGGTCGACACCGCGCGAGCGCGGAACGGCGACCAGCCAACCATCATCGAGGGCTGCGGGCGGGGTGAGCGCGATCACCGGTTGCGACCGGGGGGCGTAGCCGGGGCGAGGCGTCACCGTGCGCACGAAGGTGACGCGCTCGTCGATGTTTTCGAACTGCAGGTCCATCCGATCACCGGCGCGGGTGCCGTGCAGGGCGGGCGGGTTGTCTTCGTGGCGGAAGGCGATGGTGCCGTCGTCATGCGCCTCGATGCGCATGGCGGGCATGTTCCGGCCCATGTTGTACTCGGGATTGCGCAAGTTCGCCGCGAGGCCCGCGTCCGTGCTTTGCACGACAAGATCGAGGCGCAGGTGCACTGGGCGCGGACGCGCCATGCCGCGCCACGTGCCCTCCTCGTCAGCCGTGAGGTCGACCGGATTGGCGTAGGCCGAGCCTGACATCTCGAGGTAAGGCTGCACCCAGTAGGCGGTCGCCGCCTGCGGGTAGAGGCGCAACGTGCCCATGTCGGTCACGAACGCGACGGTGCCGTCGTCGCCTTGCTGGCCCTTGGCTTGTGTCTCCCCGATCTTGGCGACCCAGCTGCCGTCGTCGTCATGCTCGATCGCGATATCGATGCGGGCGGGCACGCCGTAGTCGAGATAGGCGCTCCAAACGCCTTCCAGGTCGTCAGCGCTCACGGCGGTGGCTACTAATGTTGCTAGCATCAGGGCAAGCAAGGTGCTCTTCACGGCGATCCTTCATGGGGCGTGTTCACCGTCGAGCCATTCACAGAGGGGGTCGAGGCTCGTGGTGAGATTGCGGTGGAGGTGGTCGCAGGCGGCATCGAGATCTCCCGCCTCGAGGGCGCGTACGACCTGTTCGTGTTCGTCGCTGGCCGTGGGCACGGCGTCGTGGCAGCGGAACCACGCGAGCTCGTAGCGCCGGGTCAGCGTCATGTGGTGTTCGATGAGATTGAGCAGGTGTTGGTTGGAACAGTGCGCGAGCAGGGCGCGGTGCCAGGCCTCGTCCGCGTCGACCACGGCGGCGACGTCCGGAAGCGCCTGGCGCAGCTGCGCATCGAGCGCCCGCAGCTGGCGCAGGACCGGCCGCGGCGGAATGCCGGCCGCGCGCAAGGCAGCGGGATCGAGGAGCGGTCGAATCGGGTAGATCTCGCGGGCCTCGCGTGAGGTCAGGGGGCGGACGAAGAAGCCGCGGCGGGGGATGACGTCGATGAGCCCCTGCCCGGCGAGGCGCGTGAGGGCCTCGCGCAGGGGGGTGCGACTGATATGCAGCTCCTCGGCCAGGTGCACCTCATTCAGGCGGTCGCCGGGCGGGAGCTGGCCGTCGACGATTCGCCCGCGAACCTCGGTTTCGAGCTCGTCGGCGATGTTGGTGCGGATCCTCATCACTGGAGATACTGTATACAGTATACAGTGAGCTGGCAATCGATCGCTTACAGGGCTACGAGCGACCCTGCGTCCTTACTTACGCACGGGTGGCGCGGCCGTTCTACCTCTGGTCCAACGGTGCCGATGGCGTGGCAGGGGCAAGGGGTTCAACGCCACGCTTCGCGAGGATAGATCAACAGAGGTAGATCACAAAGCCGATACCGTGGGTGGCGCAATGTGCGATGAACTCCTTTAGGCGATCGAACCATTCGGCGATGTAATCGAAGCCCTCGTCTCCGTCACGCACCCAGATGGTCGGGTAGATATCCAGGCGGTCCATCTCCGCCGGATGGAAGCCCTCGCGCAGGCGATCTCGATCAATCGTCGCCAGCACCTGATGCAGCTCGTGGGCCTGGGAGCTACGGTACGCACGCGCTGGGCCCCACCCTACGTCTACCTGGCCTACCAACTCGCCACCATCTATGAGGAAGTCGAGCGGTGGTTCCGCTCTTTCTTTGGTGCCGTTCAAGCAGTAGTGCAGGCCATGCCAGGCCTTGTCGATGTCGCCCTCCATCGACTCCACCGGCGATAGCTCAAAGTCCGGGATGTCGGTGATCTCGGGCGCCTTCTTTCGGCCCAACAGCCTGCCGAAGAAGCCGACCCGTTGGGCGTCGTTTGCCTCGTCTAGGTAGACCTCGGGATCGTCCGGTGCCAGGAGACGCCAAACGAGCGCAGGATCCCCCAAGAGCTTGGCGATGGTGGCATCGGAGGCAGCGTGGTAGGCGCAAGCCATTCCCATGGTCAGATTCCTCACGTGACCTATAGAGTTACGGGTACAGCCGCGCCTACGCGACCGCGCGTACAATCCTACGACGATCAGGAAACGCCAGGCCAAGATGGTGAGGGCGCAAGGCGTTGAGGAGGCGACACCTGCTGGAGCGCCCGCACTCGCGCTCTCTCGTTCCATGATCAGCTGGTTTCCCTTTGCAGTCGAGATCGACTCTTACATCCACTCACCCTGCGGTGGGTGAGCTATTGCGATATTGCACATCGTGCGACTGAATCGGCCCATGCGGCATCCCTCCCGACAGCAAGACCGCGACACCCCCGCCGCCTCTCCCGCCCAGGGGGAGACGCCACGCAACCGGTCTGCCAAGCTACGCGCCTTTAGCCACGCCCACCCAGCGCCGCTCTGCGGCTGACATGGACAGTTAAATGAAGCCAACTAGCCTCCTTTTCCCGGTCTGCCTCGCCCTTGCGCTCGCCGCCTGCAGCGGCGCAGACCCCGAGTCGTCCGCCCCCGCCGACGCCGGCGCCACGGCGCAGACCAAGGACGCCGCGCCGGACGACATCTCCGTCACGCAAGCGGAACTCGAGGGAAATCCCTTCCTGGAAGAATGGGACACGCCCTTCGGCGTTCCCCCGTTCGAGGAGATCGCCGACGAGCACTTCCTCCCCGCCTTCAAGCAGGGAATGCTGGAGCAACGCGCTGACGTGGCCGCGATTCGGGACAACCCGGACGCCCCCACCTTCGAGAACACCATCCTCGCCATGGAGCAGGTGGGCACGCTGGCACGCAAGGTCGGCCTCGTCTTCGGCCCGCTGGCCTCGACCGAACTCAACGATGAGAAGCGCAAGCTCCAGAGCATCATCTATCCGATGTGGACGCGCGAGTCGAACAAGATCGTGCTGGACGACGCCCTCTGGCAGCGCGTGCAGGCCGTCTACCAAGCCCGCGACACGCTCGACCTCGACGAGCAGGACGCACGCCTCCTCGAACTCACCCACCGCCAGTTCGTGCGCGCCGGTGCCGCCCTCGACGAGGAGACCAAGACCAAGGTGGCCGCCATCAACGAGGAGCTCTCGGGCCTGACCACCAAGTTCGGTCAAAACCTGCTCAGCTCCACCAAGGCCTTCAAGCTGCCGATCACCGACGAAGCGGACACCGCGGGCCTCTCCGAGGCCTTCAAGTCGAGCATCTGGGACGAGGACGAAGAGGCCTGGGTGGTCACCCTGGACCGCTCGGTCTACGAGACCTTCATGACCCAGTCCGAGGTGCGTGAGCTACGCGAGCAAGCCTTTGACGGCTACCGCCTGCGCGCCAGCGACGGTGACACCGACAACGGCCCCCTGGCGATCAAGATCGCCCAGCTGCGCGCCCAGCGCGCGGCGCTCCTCGGCTACGACACCCACGCCGACTATGTGCTCGAGTACAACATGGCGCGCACGCCGAAGGGCGCCGAGGACTTCCTCCTGCGCGTCTGGAAGCCGGGCCTCGAGCAGGCCAAGGTGGAGCGTGCGGACATGCAGGCGATGATCGGCGATGAGTTCGAGTTCGCCGGCCACGACTGGTGGCACTACGCGGAGAAGATCCGCAAGGCGCGCTTCGACCTCGACGAGAACGCGCTCAAGCCCTATTTCGAACTCGAAGCCGTGAAGGCCGGCGCCTTCGAACTGGCCAACCGCCTGTTCGGCATCACCTTCACCCAGATCGACGCGCCGATCTGGAACGATGGCGTCACCGCCTACGAAGTGCGTGAGGCGGACGGCTCGCATCTGGGCGTCTTCATGTTCGACATGTACGCCCGCGACTCCAAGCGCGGCGGCGCCTGGATGAACAGCTACCGCTCCGCCTCCAACATCGGCGGCAACTCGATTCGTCCGATCGTGACCAACAACCTGAACCTCACCGTGCCGCCCGTGGCCCAGCCCACGCTGCTGCGCTTCAACGAGGTGAAGACCGTGTTCCACGAGTTCGGCCACGGCCTGCACGGCATCATGACCAAGATCGACTACGCGAGCTTCTCCGGCGTCGACGGCCCCCGCGACTACACCGAGTTCCCGGCGCAGATCCTCGAGCACTGGACCTCGGAGCCCGAGATGCTGGCCCTCTACGCCAAGCACCATGAGACGGGCGAGGTGATCCCCGACAGCCTGGTCGAGCGCCTCCTCGCCGCGGCCAACCACAACCAGGGCTTCGCCACGACGGAGTTCATCGCCGCCTCCCTGCTGGACCTGCGCTGGCACATGCTCACCGCTGAGGAAGCGGCCGCCATCACCGATGCCACCGCCTTCGAGCGCAGCGTGCTGGAGGAGTACGGCCTGATCGACGAGGTCGAGCCACGCTACCGCTCCCAGTACTTCAGCCACATCTTCGCCGGCGGCTACTCGGCCGGCTACTACGCCTACCTGTGGTCGGAGATCCTCGACTCGGACGGCTTCAACGCCTTCAAGGAAGCGGAGAACATCTTCGATCCCGCCGTGGCGGGACGCCTGAAGCAGTGGGTCTACGAGGCGGGCGGCCTTCGTCCAGCCGATGAGCTGTACCGCAACTTCCGCGGCGCCGAGCCGAGCATCGAGCCGCTGCTGAATGGCCGCGGCTTCGGCACGGACGGCAACTGATCCGACGATAAGACTGGCAACGGCGGGCAGCTTGAGGGCTGCCTGCCGCCCTACGCGAAGAACGTCCTCTCGATCGCCCACCACAGGCCGATCAGACCTATAGCCAACGACCCTGGGATCACCACCCAGCGCCGATAGCGCGACTCGAACTCAGGCGATCGATCGGCGCGACGCCACGCGCTCACGAGCAACAGGGCAAGCAACACGATGCTCAGCTGCCCCAGCTCCACGCCGACGTTGAAACCGAGCAATGCTCCCCAGAACTGCCCCGGCGGCAGTCCCAGCTCACCGAAGAACCCTGCAAAGCCCAGACCGTGAAGCAGCCCGAAGGCGAACACGATCACCGGGCGCCAGCGCGGCATGTCCTCAACGAAGAGATTCTCCAGGGCCACCACGGCGATGCTCGCCGCGATCAGGGGCTCGACGATGCTCCCGCTCGGCGAGATCACCCCGGCGGCGGCGAGCCCCAAGGTCGCCGTGTGCGCCACCGTAAAGGTCGTGATCTGGACGAGTAGGGCGCGCAGGCGGGTGGAGGTCAGGAACAGCGCCAGCACGAAGAGAATGTGATCGAGCCCGCCCGGCAGGATGTGCCCAACACCGATGGAGACGTAGAGCAGGAAGGTCGACCCGGCGCTGCGGGCATTGCCTGATTCATCCAGGATCAGCTGGGTCAGCCGCGCCGTGCGCCCTTCTGCGCTGTCGAGCGCCGCCAGCTGTTCGCAAAGCGCGGGGTCGAGGCTGCCCTCCCCTGGCAGGCAGAACTCGTCCTCCGGATGGGCTAGGGCGGAGGCGCTAATAAAGGTGAGCAGAGACAGCGCCAATAAGCGCCACCGGGTGCGGTAGAGATTCATTCCAGGGAGTATCGCTGCAGCAGACTTCAGTCGTTATAGTGTAACGTTCGCGTTGCACACGGGGCTGGATGGCCCACACCCCGCATCGGCCCAGACGCACTGGCTCATCGAGGCTGCCCTCGACGACCACGCGCGGCCAAACGTCGAGTCTGCCATTTGCCAGGCTCGTGAACCGCTCAATTCAGACCAAGGTTGCCAATGTCCATTCGCGCTTTCGTCCTGCCCCTACTGCTATCCAGCTCCCTTATCGCCAGCGCCGCCGAGCCGTTCTCGGCCGAGCACCTCGTGCGCATGGACAGGGTGGGCGCCCCGGTGGTGTCGCCAAAGGGGGACCTCGTGGTCTTCACCCTGCGCTCGACAGACATGGACGCGGGCAAGGGGCGCTACGACCTATGGCTCAGCCCCCTCGAGGGCGGCGGCACCCCGCGCCAGCTCACCTCCCACGAAGCGAACGACACAGACCCCGCCTGGTCAGCGGACGGCCAGTCCGTCCTGTTCCTCTCCTCGCGCGGCGGCTCGAGCCAGGTCTGGCTGATTTCGATCAGCGGCGGTGAGGCCCAACCGCTCACCGACCTGCCCCTCGATGTGAGCACCTTCAAGCTCTCCCCCGCCGGCGACCGCCTGGTGGTCTCCCTGTCCGTCTACCTCGATTGCGAAGACCTTCAGTGCACGGTCGATCGAGACGAGGCGAAGGCGGATTCGAAGGTCAGCGCCAGCGCCTACGATCAGCTCTTCATGCGTCATTGGGATCATTGGCTGGACGACAAGCGCTCGCAGCTGTTCGCCCTCACGCTCGACGACGCGGGCGCGGTGACCGCGGGCGCCCCGGTGCGCGTGAGCACGGTGGACGCCGATGTCCCATCCCGCATCTGGGGCGGCAACGAGGAGTACACGATCTCTGCCGATAGCCAAGCGATTTTCTTCGCTGCCAGAATCCGTGACGGCAAGGAACCCACCTCCACCAACTTCGATATCTACGCGGCGCCCATGACCGGCGATGGCCCCGCGCAGAACCTCACGGCGGGCAATCAGGCCTGGGACACGATGCCCGTGCTGAGCCCCGACGGCCGACACCTGGCCTACCTGGCGATGTCGCGCCCTGGCTTCGAGGCCGACAAATACGACGTGGTCGTGCGCGACCTGAAGTCGGGCACGGCCCGTGTCCTCACCGGTGAGTGGGACCGATCCCCGTCGTCCATGGCCTTCACGCCGGACGGCGCCGCGCTGGTCATGAACGCCACGGACGTGGGCCACAAGACGCTTTGGCGCCTGAACCTCGCCGACGGCGACATCACGCGGATCAGCGAAGGCGCCTACGTCAGCGCCTTCGACCTGACGTCAGACCACATCGTCTTTGCCCAGGACAGCCTCACTGCCCCGAGCGATCTCTACGTGGCGGACGCCGAGGGCGGTGACCCGGTGCGCCTCACGCACTTCGGCCAGGAGGCCATGGCGGACCTCGCGGTGGGCGACTACGAGCAGTTCTCCTTCACCGGCGCCGGCGGCGATGAGGTCTACGTCTTCGTGGTGAAACCCGTCGACTACGAGGCGGGTAAGTCCTATCCCGTGGCCTTCCTGATCCACGGCGGCCCCCAGGGCAGCTTCGGCAACCACTGGCACTACCGATGGAATCCGCAAACCTACGCGGGTGCCGGATTCGCCGCGATCATGATCGACTTCCACGGCTCCACCGGCTACGGACAAGCCTTCACCGACAGCATCTCCGGCGACTGGGGCGGCAAACCCCTGGAAGACCTGCAGCTCGGCCTCGCCGCTGCGCTTAAGCGCTACAGCTTCCTGGATGGCGATCGGGTGTGCGCCCTCGGCGCCTCCTACGGCGGCTTTATGATCAACTGGATCGCCGGCAACTGGCCCGATCGCTTCCGCTGCCTGGTCAACCACGACGGCGTGTTCGATCACCGCTCCATGTACTACACCACCGAGGAGCTGTGGTTCCCCGAGTGGGAGAACGGCGGCCCCTACTTCGAGAAGCCGGCGGCCCACGAGAAGTTCAACCCCGCCACCCACGTCGATCGCTGGCAGACGCCCATGCTCGTGATCCACGGGGAACTCGACTACCGCGTGCCCGTCACCCAGGGCATCGGTGCCTTCACCGCCCTCCAGCGGCGCGGCATCGAGAGTCGCTTCCTCTACTTCCCCGACGAGAACCACTGGGTGCTCAAGCCCCACAACTCCGTGCGCTGGCACGACGAGGTCAACGGCTGGCTGAAGCGCTTCCTCGAGTAGCCTCGCCCGCGGGCCGGCGCGGCGGATGTGCGCGCTCATGGTGCCGTGCGATAATTCGCGGCCGTCCACCGCCCCCCGCGCGCATCACTGAGAGGCCTTCATGCGCTATACGCCCGCCGATATCGAGCCCAAGTGGCAAGCTGCCTGGGAAGCCCAGCAGCCCTTCAAGACGCCGAGCGATCCGGCAGAACTCAAGGCGCGGCCGAAGTTCTACATCCTCGACATGTTCCCCTACCCGTCCGGCGCCGGCCTCCACGTGGGCCACCCGGAGGGGTACACGGCGACAGACGTGCTCGCGCGCCTGAAGCGCATGCGCGGCTTCAATGTCCTCCATCCCATGGGCTGGGACGCCTTCGGCCTGCCCGCCGAGCGCGCCGCCGTGCGCGACAACATCCACCCGGCGATCATCACCGAGCGGAACATCAACAACTTCCGCCGCCAGATCAAGCGCCTCGGCTTCAGCTACGACTGGGAGCGCGAGGTCAACACGAGCGCCGTCGACTACTACCAGTGGACCCAGTGGATCTTCCTCAAGCTCTACGACCAGGGCCTGGCCTACCTGGCCGAGGTGCCGGTGAACTGGTGCCCCGCCCTCGGCACGGTGCTGGCCAACGAAGAGGTGAAGGACGGCAAGTACGTGGAGACCGGCGATCCCGTCGAGCGCCGCTCCATGAAGCAGTGGATGCTGAAGATCACCGCCTACGCCGAACGCCTGCTCCAGGACCTCGACGAGGTGGACTGGCCCGAAGGCGTGAAGGAGATGCAGCGCAACTGGATCGGCAAATCCCATGGTGCCGATGTGGTGTTTCAGCTGCCGGGCGATCACAGCCTCACCGTCTACACCACGCGCCCCGACACCCTGTTCGGCGCCACCTATTGCGTGCTCGCGCCGGAGCATCCGCTGGTTGACGCGTTGACCACGGCCGAGCAGAAGGCCGCCGTCGACGCCTACGTCACCGAGGCGACGCAGAAGTCTGACCTGCTGCGCACGGACCTCGCCAAGGAGAAGACCGGCGTCTTCACCGGCTCCCACGCCATCAACCCCGTGACCGGCGAGGAGATCCCCGTGTGGGTCGCCGACTACGTGCTCATGTCCTACGGCACGGGTGCCATCATGGCCGTGCCCGGCCACGATGAGCGCGACCACGAGTTTGCCCGCGCCTTCGGCCTGCCGATCCGTCGCGTGATCGAGGGCCCCGGTGACATCGAGGAAGCGGCATGGACCGGCGAAGGCAAGGCCGTGAACTCGGACTTCCTGGACGGCTTGGAAGTCGCCGAGGCCAAGACCAGGATCATCGCCTGGCTCGAGGAGCGCGGCGCCGGCACCGGCCGCGTGCAGTACCGCCTGCGCGATTGGCTCTTCTCCCGCCAGCGCTACTGGGGCGAACCGTTCCCCATCGTGCACGCGGAGGATGGCGAGGTGGTGCCCCTGGACCCCAGCCAGCTGCCCGTGGAACTGCCGCCTATCGATGAGTACCGGCCCACGGACGACGGCCAACCGCCCCTCGCCCGCGCACCTAAGGACTGGTCGGAGCTAACGCTTCCCGATGGTCGTAAGGCAACGCGCGAGACCAACACCATGCCCCAGTGGGCCGGCTCCTGTTGGTACTACCTGCGCTACCTGGATCCAAAGAACACCGAAGCGCCCTTCTCCAAGGAGGTCGCCGACTACTGGATGCCCGTCGACCTCTACGTCGGCGGCGTCGAGCACGCGGTCCTGCACCTGCTCTACGCGCGCTTCTGGCACAAGGTGCTCTACGACGTGGGCCTGGTGAGCACCAAGGAGCCGTTCCAGCGCCTGTTCAACCAGGGCATGATCCTCGCCTACAGCTTCAAGGACGCGCACGGCAAGTACTACCACCCCGATGAGGCGGAAGAACGCGACGGCGTGCCCGTGCTCAAGGCGACGGGCGAGAAACTCGACTCACAGATCGAGAAGATGTCGAAGTCGAAGCTCAACGTGGTCAACCCCGACGATGTGATCGAGCAGTACGGCGCCGATGCGATGCGCCTGTACGAGCTGTTCATGGGTCCCCTGGAACAGGTGAAGCCCTGGCAGATGACCGGCGTGGAAGGCGTGTACCGCTTCCTGCAGCGCGTGTGGCGCCTGGTCGTGGATGAGAAGGACGGCTCCTTGAGCGATAAGCTCGTGGACACGCCTGTCGAGGAGACCAGCGAGCTCAACAAAGCCCTTCACCGCACCATCAAGAAGGTGGTGGAGGACACGGAGGGCATGCGCTTCAACACGGCCATCGCTGAGATGATGACCTTCGTCAACAAGGCGACCGCCGCCAAGCAGCTGCCGAAGGCGTTGATCACCGACTTCGTGACCATCCTCGCCCCGTACGCACCCCACTTGACCGAAGAGCTGTGGGAGCGCCTCGGCGCCGACGGCCTGGTGTCGATCGCCCCCTGGCCAGCCCACGACGAGGCCCTCTGCGTCGACGACACCATCACGGTAGTGGTGCAGGTCAACGGCAAGAAGCGCGACGAGATCAACGCCCCCCGCGACGCCGACAAGGCGACGCTGGAAGCCGCTGCGCTCGCCAGCGATGGCGCCAAGCGCTCGATGGATGGGAAGACGCCGAAAAAAGTCATCGTCGTCCCCGGCCGCCTCGTCAACATCGTCGTCTAAGGATAGGTAACGCTGCATGTTCGCCACGCCCAAGATCGGCTTCGCCCTGCCCCTGCTGCTACTCGTCGGTTGCGCCGCTGAGCAAGCACCGGAGGAGGTCACGACCGCGCCCGCTGACGCCTCCGCCGCCGCGGAGACGGAGGAGCAACTCCTCGCGCGCGCGCTCGAGATCCACGATCGCGTGCTCACCGTCGACACCCATGCAGACACGCCCCTGCGCATGATCGAGCCAGGCTTCGACATGGCCGAGCGCCACGATCCCAAGGAGACGGGCTCCAAGGTCGACTACCCGCGCATGAAGGAGGGCGGCCTCGACGCCATCTTCTTCGCCGCCTTCGTGGCCCAGGACATCCGCGACGACGACGGCCACAGCCGAGCCAAAACGCTCGGTCTGCAGATGATCGACGCCGTGATCGCGTCGACCGAGGCTAACGCCGACGCCGTCGGCCTCGCCCTCGATCCCGACGATGCCTACGCCCTCGAGAAGGCAGGCAAGCGCGCCATCTACCTCGGCATCGAAAACGGCTACCCCATCGGCAACGACATCGCCAACGTCGAGCTCTTCTTCGACAAGGGCGTGCGCTACATCACCCTGGTGCACTCATCCAACAACGACCTCGCCGACTCCGCCACCGATGACAAGGGCGCCGAGCACGACGGCCTCAGCCCCTTCGGCGAGGAGGTCGTCAGGGAGATGAATCGCTTAGGTGTCATGGTGGACGTCTCCCACGCAAGCGACGCCGTGTTCTACGACGCCATCGCCACCTCGAAGGCGCCGATCATCGCCAGCCATTCCAACGCCCGCGCGGTCACCGATCACCAGCGCAACATGAGCGACGAGATGCTCAAGCTCATGGCGGAGAACGGCGGCGTCGTCCAACTCACCATGCTCTCGGATTACCTGCGCGACGCACCCGAAAACCCCGAACGCGACGCCGCGATGGCTGAACTGCGCGCCTCGATGAAGATGGCGAGCGAGATGACGCAGGAAGAACGGACCGCCCTACGCGCCAAGTTCAACGAGATCAACGAGCAGTTCCCGCAGCCGCCCGCCACGGTAAAGCACGCCGTGGACCACATCGATCACATCGTGAGCGTGACCGGCATCGACCACGTGGGCATCGGCTGTGACTTCGACGGCGGTGGCGGCATCGAGGGGGTGTTCGATGCGAGCGAGGTGATGAACATCACCATCGAACTCGTGCGTCGAGGCTACACGGAAGAGCAGATCGGCAAGATCTGGGGTGGCAACCTGATGCGGGTGTTCACCGACGTGCAGGCCGTGGCGGAGAACCTTCAGGCGGCGGCGACTTCCTGATCCATCGCCCGCAGTTATTCGTTACCGCACCGATCCAGCTGGCGAAGCTCTGCTTCAAGCTCCTCGACGTTTGGCAGAGCCTCCCGCAGCTCCCTCGGGAGCTCATAGCGAGAGATGCCCATCGGACGGTTGCTAGTGCGTAGGGCGTATTCGGCCACTACGTGCTCGTGGTCCTTGCAGAGGATCAGGCCGATCGATGACTTGTCGTCCGGGTGTCGAAGCTGGTCGTCGATGACCTCGAGGTAGAAGCCCAGCTTTCCGATGTAGTCCGGCTTGAAGCTCGTGGTCTTGAGCTCTATCGCCACGTAGCAGCGCAGCTGCAGGTGGTAGAAGAGGAGGTCGACGAAGAAGTCTCTCTCGCCCACTTGGAGATGGACCTGGCTGCCGACGAAGGCGAAGCCTTTGCCGAGCTCGAGCATGAAGTCCTTGAGCTTGTCGATCAGCGCACGCTCAAGTGAACGTTCCTTCGCGTGCCCGCCAACGTCCAGGAACTCGAGATGGTACGGATCCTTGAAGAGCTGCTCGGCGAGCTCTGAGTCTGCGTGAGGAATCGTCCGCGCCAGGTTGGAGGGTGCCCTCCCCTGTCGCTCATAGAGGCCGGTTTCGATCTGGTGCACGAGGACGCTCCGGGCCCAGCCCTGACGAATCGTCTCCCCGGCGTACCACTCGCGGGCGATCGGGTCTGTACCTTGCTCATCAGGGCGATGTTGTGGCCCCAGGGAATTTGGCCAACAGCCTGTTGGCCAATTTGGCCGTCCGGGTAGGGTTGGGCGAATTGGGCCATGTATTTGAGGTTTGAGCGCGACAAGCCGGTCATCTCTGGGAAGGCCTCCCGCAGATCGTCGCTCCGCTGCCGGATGACCTTCGCACCCCCCTTTGGCTTGCTGCCCTTCGAGAATGGCCCTCCGGATCTGCCAATCAAGCTGAATCACGTCAATGTCGCTGAGAGCTACGGGAAGTAGCCGATAGGCTTTGATATCTCTTCACGCGTCAGGCGCTTCAATGGGCAGTTGATTCCATTCACCGCCGCGCCCAAAATATGTCGCACGCACGCGGACCTCCTAACTGGGTTCGTGCTGTGGGGAATCAACAGAATCCGAAGGGAATATCTCATGCAGAAATACTCAAGTACGGGTGCGCGTCTGGTGTGTGCCGCTTTGGGCATCACTGTCGGCCCCATCGTGCTTGCTCAGGGGCTTATGATCGACGATCAACTGATTGAATGTGGAGTACTAGATCCAGAGTTCGACGGCACAACGAACATGCTGACTTACCAAAGGGTGAACGACACTCAGCCACGTAACGAGGTGATTGTGCAATGGGTGGATCGAGTAAATGACGGGGATTTGATACCGAGTCCGTTGGATATCGATTCGGACCCTGGCTTTTACACCAACACACAAGCAGGGCCGAAGTTCGCAAATGGAACTCGACTTGATCAGACTCCTGAGCTCTACCTCTCCTATACGAGGTTCGACACTTCGGTGGGTATCCGTGGCTACGATCCTACTCGTTGCACCTACCCGACCTCGCATCCGGCTCTTTGTTTTGACGATACGCTGGACTCTCGCATTCCACTGGCAGGAGCCTCCGATGGAGTGCGGTCAATCGTGTACACGTCGGAGGACGAGGGTCTTCCCTATCGAGCACAGTCCGTGTACCTGTACCTAAACCAGCAGGGAGTTCGAGAACTCCGTTGGTCGAACCTAGAAGAATGGACAGGGACGACGACGCCTGGCAGTGAGCGTAGCCGATTTCGCCCCCATATCTCCTGGGCACGACTGCACGAGCTTCGAGAGCCCGCAGGTGGCGGTAGTCTAAAGGCAGTTGCGACGGCGCCCGTTCCCTTCGCTGGAACAACGTACGACCAAGTGATTTTGATCGATACAGCTAACCCAGCCCCTAACGGTACGCCTGATGTACAGGTGACGGAGTCCGGAAACACCGAGGAAAAGTTTAACCCGTACCTGTTCTACGCGCCCGAGTTTGATGCCAACTTTGTCGCCTATCGGTCACAGGTCGGCGCGAACGCTACGTCCTCCAGTATCGTGGTGTACCGTGAGACCGCCCTTGGGAGTGGCAACTGGGAGCGCTTCCTTACGATTGATGCGGATGAGGTGGTTGACCCGAACGGTGTGGATGAGGTCACGGGAGGCCGCCCCTTCTTGCTTTCGCCAGAGACCTTTACTCGCGATCTCGGCAACGGCCAGTTCGCCACTTTCTTGATATACAGTAGCTCGGACGCCTTGATGTTCATGGGCGCTAGTGATGGGAATGTCTGGGCAACACGCCTTAGAGAAGAAGACCCTACTGGTCCGCCCCTGGGGACCCTGATGCTCAACAGCCGAGAGAGGGGGGTGGATATGGATGCTGAACGGATTCGAGCGGAACTCGAAGTATATTTCCCTGATGCCGATAACGCGAATATGCCTGCGTTTTTCTACTCCGAGGTAGTCAAGGAGAACGATGGTTGTGGTGTGCCTTCAGGTAGCATCTTGCGAGACTTCTCGTTGAGGCGGAGTACGGTCTCACCTGCAATGTTAGACGCGCTCTGACACGTGCTATGGCGACCAGAGCGCAGGCGCTCTGGTCGCCGCGTCTCCCTGGAGGACTGACACTTGATAACCATAAGAAGAACGGTTGC
>JBCBZW010000112.1 GCA_039815145.1 Pseudomonadota bacterium | reverse complement strand
CGCTCTTTGATGGCGAGACCAATCGAGCCTCCGAGCAGACCAAGTCCGATGATCGCCACGCGTTCGATGCTGGTGACACCCCCGTCGAAGGAGTAGTGCATGCGTTGACCGGAGCCAGGCCCGTTGGAGCCCGCCACCAGCACGTCGGGATCGATCGGGCTGACTTCGATGGACGACTCCGCACCACCGTTCGGGTTGGTGACGCGTGACTCACCTTCGAGCGAGATGACCACGTCGTTCTCGCCCAGTTCGGCGACGGCGTCGCGGTGGGTCAACACGGCCCAACGGCCGTTCGCCTCTCGCTCCACGTGGCGGTAGAACTTGCCGTTGACGAGGAACCCGCTGTGTTCGACGAGGAAGCGCGGTAGCACAGAGTGTGGGTACTGGACTCGCCCCGTACGCGGCAGGTTCGGATACTGCTTGCGCAGCTGTACCCGGTAGAACGCCGGGATCGAGACGTTGAGGTTCGCCTCGTTGGGCGCCAGCACGGCGAGGTCGTGAATGGTGAGCTGGTAGTTGCGATCGTCCCAACCGCCGAGACGCTTCAGGGCGGCGTAGTCGACGCTACTGTCGACACCACGGGTGGCGTCGACGGGCTGAGCGAGTGAGAGTGCCGGCAGCAGCGCCAGGGCGCCGAGCAGGCTGAGTGCGTGTGTTGTTTTCACCGTGAGGTCCTTCTCAGTGGGTGTGTTTTGCGCATCGTTCAGACGACGATGCCGTTGCGGTCGATCCCCCTAGACCGATGACGCGGGGGTAGTCGTACCGCAGCTCCTAGGTGAATGCCACTGCAACGACAGGAAGCGTGCCCCACCCGCACTTAGAGGACGCGTTTGCGGTTCATGTGTGGCCTTTTGTCGCAGCCATCGAGGCGTCTGTTTCATGCGAAACCAACGGTTGCGCAGGGGTTGCGCAAGTCGCCGGTGACGTCGACCAACGACAGGATTTCGTGGGGAGATGTCACGCCATAATGGCGAGCCCTACTCGGGCCTTGGGGGGCGACGTCTACGCCTGGCACGCGCAGGAGACGGTGCAGCGCCCCGCAAGGCGCGGCACCGTACAGCAGGGGTCATTCCCCCTTGGTCACCGCTTGGAAGTGACGATCGCTCATCTGCGCCATCTCTTCTGAGGTGCCGAGGATTTCCTCGATGCCCGTGGTGATCTGCTGCGTGGAGCTCACCGCCCGCTGGAGGTTGGTCGCGATCTCGGACGAGGCGGTGCCCTGGTCCTTGAGCTCCTGGGCGACCACGTCCGTCAATCCGTTGATCTGCTCCACCACCTTCACCATGCGCTCGAGGGCGCTCTCGACGACCTGCGCGGATGCGGAGACCTCGGCCACCTGTTCGTCGATCTGACGGGTGGCGCTGTCGGTCTCCCCCGCCAGATGCTTGACCTCCGACGCCACCACCGCAAACCCACGCCCGGCTTCCCCGGCACGTGCCGCCTCGATCGAGGCGTTGATGGCGAGCAGGCGCGTTTGGTTCGACACCGAGCGGATGAGATCGGCGACCTGGGTGATCGTCGACACCTTGTCGAGGAGTTCCGTCAGGGCCAAGCTCGCTGAGCTGGAGTCGCCCGCTGCGGTCTTCGCCGCGTCGGCCGCGCTCTGGGTGTTCTCGCCGATGCTGTTGATGCTCGTCGCCATCTCCCCGGTGGAAGCGGCGACACCCTTGATCGAGTCCTGCGTGCTATCGGCAGACGCCTTGATCTTGGTGATACGCGACGCGTTGGCGGACGCCGCCTGCTGCAGCATGCCGGCAAGCTCCAGCGACTGTTGTCGACCTTGCTTGTTCCTCTCGCTGTAGTACTTGGCGAAGTTCGCGGTGGTTTGATCCGCCGCCGTGTGGAAGGCGCCGCCCGCTGTCACCAGGGCCTGCAAGGTCTCCTCGCGCTGGCCATCGGACTGTGCTGACACCCGCTGCAGGAGCTCACGGATCTGCTCGAGCGTACGCACCTGCTCGTTCAGCACGGAGCGGTCGATCTCCACCGAGGGTCGCGCGAGCTTGAGCGGCTTGTCGCCAACGCGCTTGCCGCTACTGAGCACGCCCCCGTGCAGCATGGTTTGCGCAGACTCCACGAGTAAGGCGAAGGTGCCCTCGGGGTTGCTCTGCATGCCGAGCTCACGCGCCAGGACTTCCTTGACCAGGCGCTGGCCGAGCATCCGTTGACGTCCGGCGATGTTGACCACGTCGGAACCCGTGGCCTCGGGGATGGGACCCAGCGAGTCTTGCGCTGGGCCCCCGGCGATGCCGGCCTCAGGCTGGCTTGGCGACGAGTTCATCTCCGGTCCCTTCTGCCTCGGTGCTGGCACGGTTCATCAGTCGTCGCGTGACGGCGATGCACATCAGTGCGGCGACAACGTAGATCACAAATCCCTGTGCGTAGCCTGAGGGGCCGAGGGCGTCGACGAACAGACCGAGGATCGGCGGCATCAGGAAGCCACCGAAGGCGCCGAGGCCGCCGACCCAGCCCGCGGCACCGCCGACGGCGTCGGGCACGTAGCGAGCGACCAGTTTGAAGACGGCGGCGTTGGCGATGCCCATGCCGATGCCGATCAGCAGTTCGCCGGCGAGGGCGATGGCGAAGACGCTGGTGAAGCACAGGCAGAGGGCGCCAGCGAGCACGAGAGCGAAGCCGAGCATAGCGATGCGCTCGCCGCCGAACTTGTCGGCGATGATGCCACCGTAGATGCGTACGAAGGAGGCGAGGAGCGAGAAGCCCACACCGCCGAGCACGGCAGCCCAGCGAATGTCGAAGCCCTGGTACTCACGCCAGTAGCTGGGGAACCAGGCCGTGAGGGCGAGGAATCCGCCGAAGGAGGTGAAGTAGAGAAACACCAGCGCCCAGGTGTTCGAGTTCTTGGCGGAGATCGCCAGCGCCGTCTTGGCGTTGCCCGACGGGAACAGTTCCTGGCCCGCCTCGCGTGCCACCTGCTCGGCTTGCTCATGGGCGACGCCCTGGCGTCGCAGCTGGAAGTAGTAGGCGTCCTTACCGATCACCGCGTAGGCGATGAGGCCGACGATGAGGAAGACGGTCCAGGCCGCGTAGGAGCCGGCGAGACCGAAGATGGCGAGGGCGAAGGGCAGGAGCAAGGTGAAGATGCCGGGGGCCGTGTTGCCAAGACCGCCGTAGATGCCGAGGGCCTTGCCCTGCTCGCGCTGGCGGTACCAATAGGAAGCCTGCGGCACGCCCACGGAGAAGGTGGCGATCCCGCACCCCGACAGCAGGCCGCACAGGATCACGATGGGGAACAGGTCGGCAGTGAGGCCATCCGGGTAGTACAGGAACATCACGCTCGTGAAGCCCACGAGACCCGCCACCGACAGGCCCAGCAGAATCATGATCGGCAGGCGGCCGCCGATCTCATCGGCCCAGGCACCAAAGGGAATGCGTAGGAGGGAACCGGTGAGCTGCGGTGCGCCGACCAGCAATCCCATGTAGAACGCGGTGAGCCCCATGCTCTCGCGCAGTTCCACCGCGGTGGGGCCATAGAGGGCGACCGCCGCCAGCCCCAGGAAGAATGCTGCTGTGGCGCCGCCGAGTCCTTGCGCTGGACTGCCTCGAAGCGAGTCGTGCATTAGTACACCTGTCAAAATTTTTTTTGGTGCGCTAACGGTATCGTGTGATGGGCGCTCGCGGGGGCCGGGTGTCTAGATGTGCGGACAGGTTCGCAGTGTGCGCGTGAGCTGGGTCACACAACGCCCGGGCCCACCGCCAGAGGCTCCTAGGGAGTTATCCCGAAGCGTGCCGCGAGCAAGCTTTCGAGCGCGATCTGATCGGCCACGAAGCCCCGAATGCCCTCGGCGAGCTTTTCCGTGGCCATCGCATTGCTATTGAGCTGGAAGCGAAAGTCAGCCTCGCCCTTGCAGTCGATCGCGGAGCACGAGCCGGCTTCGTCCGTATCCGGATGCAGGCGGCGCGGAAGAGGATCTGCCTCGTCGGCCAGGGCGCTGAGCAGCTGGGGGGAGATGGTGAGCCGGTCGCAGCCCGCGAGGGCCCGCACCTGGTCCAGGCTCCGGAAGCTCGCTCCCATGACGATGGTGTCGATTCCTCTGGTCTTGTAGAGCCGGTAGATGTTGCGGACGGAGTGAACGCCTGGGTCTCTTTCTATGGGCACAGGGGAGTCTGGATCCCGCTGTTGGTGCCAGTCGAGAATTCGTCCAACGAAGGGGGAGATCAGGTAGGCCTTGGCCTGGCCGGCGGCGAGGGCCTGCACTTCACTGAACAGTAGCGTCAGGTTGCAGTCGATGCCCTCGCGCTGCAGCGTCGCGGCGGCTTGGATGCCCTCCCAGGTGGCGGCGAGCTTGATCAGCACGCGCTTGCGGTCGATGCCGGCCTCGGCGTACAGCCCTATCAGGTGCCTCGACTTCTCCACCATTGCTTGCGCGTCGAACGACAGGCGAGCGTCGACCTCGGTCGATACGCGACCGGGAATCACCCCGAGGATCTGCGTACCGAAGGCCACGGCCACGCGGTCGCAGAGGTCTTGGAGATGCTCCGATCGCTGGGCTGACGCCGCGACGATCGCGTCGTAGCGGGGCATCTGCGCAGCCTTCAGGAGCAGGGACGGATTGGTGGTCGCATCGACGGGGCGATGCTGCTCGATCGCCTCGATGTCTCCCGTGTCGGCCACGACGCACGTCATCTGGCGGAGCTGATCTAGCTGATGCATCTCGGTGGAATCCTCTCGTTGGGTTAGCTGCGCGGCGAATGCTGCCATTTCCGAAGATTGGGTGTAAACGTTTACAGCTCAAGCGGAGGATTCGGCGCGCTGCTGATGGCGTTTTTCTGGCGGACCACCAAGGGTAGAGACGAGCCGAAAACCCTATAGAAAGCGGTTTCTTGCTGCACGGAAGGTGTTGCGGTGCAGGGTCTCGGGGAAAATGCCAGGGAACCATGAGTCGATGCGCCCGCTTGATTTTGAAAACGTTTACAACAATACTCAGGACACGCAGTTTGCGTTCGATCAAGTGAATGACCCGAGGGTTGGGGGACCTTCAACATGACCAACAATCAAGTGATGAACCACGTGCTGGTGCGGGCGACTGCGCTGGCGATTGCGCTCACCGTGGGCAAGACGGCCCTGGCGCAGGAGACCAGCGGCGCCGTTGAGGAGGTGGTAACCGTCGGTATTCGCAGCTCGTTGACGAGTGCGGCCGATATCAAGCGCAACGAGAGCGGCGTGGTGGATTCCATCACCGCGGAGGATCTGGGCAAGTTCCCGGACACCAACCTGGCTGAGTCGCTACAACGCGTGCCAGGTGTATCGATCGATCGGCGCCAGAACGAGGGCAACCAGATCTCCGTTCGCGGCCTGGGTCCGAACTTCAACATGGTCACGCTGAACGGTCGCCAGATGCCCGTGACCTCCTCGCCGGAGCAGGAGAGCATCGCGTCGGCAACGCAGAGTCGGGCGTTCAACTTTGCGGAGATCGCGTCGGAGTCGGTCACCGGTGTGAACGTCTACAAGACCGCGCGCCCTGACGTGCCCTCGGGCGGTATCGGGGCGACGGTGGATATCCGCACGGCGCGTCCCTTCGACTACGACAAGACCACGTTCTTCTTCAGCGCCGCGGCTGCGCACGACTCCTCCGTCGAGGTGGGCGATGAGGTCACCCCTGAGGTTGGCGGCTTGTTCTCGACCACCTTCGGCGGTGACCGCTTCGGCATTCTCGCCAACTTCTCCTACTCCAAGCGCGACTCGAGCGAGCTGTCGACGCACACCGATGGCTGGCTGCGAGATGAACCGAAAGGCTCGCCGGACGACAACGACGGCCCCTACGAGTTCTGGTGCGGCGATGAGAGTTCGGCTTGCGGCGACGCGCCCTTCGTCTACCGTCCGGTGACGCAGATCTCCGAGATCCAGCACAACACCCGGGAACGCACGAACGCGCAGTTCGTTGCCCAGTTCGCCCCCAACGACGACGTATTGATCACCCTCGATTACGTCCTGTCCCGCTTCGACCGCGAGCAGGACCGCTTCCAGACCGGCCTCTTCGGCGTGGTGGCGCCGGGCGTGTTCAATACGGTGCTGTCGGAGAACAACAGCGTCCTGAGTGCCACGCGCACGAACACGGCGGCGGACGCCATCGTCTACGAGAACACGCTAGCCATCGAGAATGACTCCTTCGGGCTCAACATCGATTGGCAGCTCTCCGATTCGCTCAACATGCGCTTCGACGCACACACCTCCCAGGCGCAGAGCCAGCCGGGCGGGCAGATCAACGACAACACGCAGCTTCTGCAGGGGCCCCTGGGCATCGACTTCGACCTGACCTACTCACCCGGCGGCGTGGCGATCATCGTGGACGATTCGGGCGCTTTCCGCGGCGTCGACCAATTCGGCGGTGGCGATCCGCGCCCCGGCGTCGATGAGTTCCAGGACGTCGATGGCTTTTCGCCCCTGGGATCGGTCATTCGCAACATTGCGATCGACAACGAGATCGATCAGTTCCAACTGGCGTTGGATTGGGAACTGGACGACGTAACGCTCACCGTGGGGGCTTCCTACACCGATTATCAGGTGTCGACGAACGCTATCTCCAGTGGCTTCGTCTTCCAGAACCTCGATGCCTGCAACGGCTGCGCGGATGTGCTGTCGCGCGACATCATCGCGGCGCCGAGCGGCTTCAACGTGATCAACCAGTTCCCCGTCAACGACCTGGTAGCGGCCACTTTCCCGATCCAGATCGACGACATCGTGGCAGCCAACCCGCCCACGTTCTTCGGTGCCTCGGAGAAATCCCTGGCTCTCTACTTCAACCTGGATCATGACTTCCAGCTCGGTGGCATGGACGCACGGATCTCCGCCGGCTTCCGCTACGAAGACACGGACGTGACCGGGGCAGCCTTCCAGACCTTCCCCCAGTCCCTCACCATCAGCACCTCCACGGAGGGTACGGTGAACTTCGATCCCGATGCGGAGCCGGAGTTCTTCGAGGTGGACGGCGGCTATGAGGTGTTCTTGCCTGCCTTCGATTTCCAGCTACGGCCCCGCGAGGATGTGATCGCTCGCTTGTCGTACGGCAAGTCGATCGCCCGGCCCGACCTGAACGCCCTGCGTCCGCTCACCACGGTGAGCGACTACCGTCCGGGCACCAGCACGGCGAGTGGCGGCAACCCCGATCTCAATCCGTACCTCGCGGACAACATCGACCTTTCACTGGAGTGGTACTACAGCCCGGGCAGCTACGCGGCCATCACCTACTTCTACAAGAACGTGAGCGATTACATCTCGAGCGAAGTGGTCAACGACGTGATCCTCGACGCCGACGGCAACCCCCTGCTGGATCCGCAAGGGCGCTTCGATCCGACGGTGATTCCGAACGTGGCGGTCACCAGTGAACCGGGCGACCCTGAGGCGGTGTTCGCGATCACCCGCCCGCTGAATGCTCAGGAGCGCTCGGTGAACGGCTTGGAGCTCTCGCTCCAGCACCTCTTCGGTGGGTCGGGCTTCGGCATGCAACTGAACTACACCCTGGTGTCGAGTGATGCGGAGTACGACCGCTCGAACTTCGAGCAGCAAGCCATCCTCATTGGGCTTAGCGATTCGGCTAACCTGGTCGGTTTCTACGAAAACGATCGCTTCTCGATTCGTGCAGCGGCCAACTGGCGTGATGAGTTCTTGTTCGCGGAGAACCAGCTGCGGGCCACCAACGAGCCGGTGTTCTTCGACGAGTATCTGCAGATCGACCTGAGCGCCTCCTACCAGGTGACCGAGCGCCTGCGAGTCGTCGCGCAAGCCCTGAACCTGAACGGCGAGGATCAGGTGCAGCGTGGCCGCTTCGATGAGCAATTCCTGCTGCGCAACCAGCAGAGGGCGCGCTTTACGCTCGGCATTCGCGGTACCTTCTAGGGCACCCGAGGGCGAGTCTGGCGGGAGCCGAGATGGAATTCGCTGCGCTGAAGGAGGTCTTCGACCGCGACGGCTACGTCGTCATCGACGACATGTTCGAGCCGACGATGATGGATCGCCTGGAGTGCTCTATCGCAGAGCACTTCGGCGATCGTCCGGGCTTTCTGCACGACGATCACTTCATCTCGAAGGCAAAGACCGAGGTCATCCCCTGGTTTCCGCAGCGCGAGGGCATCGGCGACTTCGATGGCATCGAGCAAGATCCACGCGTGCGCGAGCTGAGCACGCGCGTGCTCGGTGACGGCTGGGAGTCGCAGTACTGCATGGTGATGTTCTCGCGAGCCGGCAGCAGCGGACAGGCGTGGCACCAGGATTGTGACCCGAGCGACCCCGAGCGCTACAACCTGAACCGCCTTGTATACACGCGCGACATTCGTGACGAGACGGGCGGGCAGCCGGTGGTGGTGCCGGGCTCCCATCGACGTGGGCTCCTCGAGGCGGGTGATCCGATGGCGGATCTGGAGGGTCAGGTCGTGCTCAGGCCGGGTAAGGGCAGCCTGGTGCTACTTCACGGTCACACGTGGCATCGCGTGTTACCGGTGGTGAACGGTGCCAACCGCTCGTCCACCAATTTTCGCGCAGCGCCTAAGGGCACACCCCAGGACATCACCGATGTCTGCGTCTACCGCAACATGCGATACCGATTCTCCACCGCCGAGGTGGTGGAGGAGCGCGTTTCCTAGGAGAGGGCGCGAATCGTGTCCATCATGCGCTGCACGCGCAGGCTTGCGGCGAGCGGGATGACGGAGGACTGGCGCAGGCCTGCCTGCAGGTCGTTGTTGACCGCATCTATCTGGTAGTTGAAGCCCTCGGTGGTGCGCTCGTCGACGTAGCGATCCACTTGCTCGTCCAGGTGCCACAGCTGGCACTCGCTGGCCCGCCAGAAGTCGGGAATCGCGATGTAGCCCTCCTCGCCGATGACGTACGCCCAGTTTCGCAGCTTGGCCCGAAACGATGTGCCGAGCGAGGCGATGCAGTCATCGAAGGTAAGGGTGGCGACGAGGTCGTCTTCGACGCCATTGGGCGCGCGTCGGGCGACCACGGAGAACTCTCGGGGATCATCGCTGCGAAGGAACGCGGTGAAGGCGACGGGGTAGACGCCCATCTCGAGCAAGCACCCTCCCGCAAGCTCGGCGTTGTACTCCCGCTTGTTCGGGTCGTAGCCGAGGGGATAGCCGAAGTCGGCCTGGATGCGCAGCACACGACCGATTCGCCCTGACTCGACCCAGTTTCTCGCCTGCCGGATGGCGGGCAGGAACCAGGTCCACATGCCTTCCATGAGATAGGTATCGCAATCGCGGGCGAGGTGGATCAGTTGCTGGGCCTGCTCCGCGCTGACCGTGAGCGGCTTTTCGCAGAGCACGGCCTTGCCGGCGCGCATGGCGTCGCCCGCGTGGTCGATGTGTAGGTTGTGAGGGGTGGCGATGTAGATCGCGTCCACGTTCGGGTCTGCATAGAGCGCCTGATAACTCGCATGGGCGGTGGGGATGGCGTATTGAGCGGCGAAGCTCGCGGCGGACGCGCCGTCGCGGGCGGCCACGGCCTGCACCACTCCCGCCTCGGTCGCACGCATGTCCTTTGCGAAGGTGTGGGCGATTCGCCCGGCGCCCACGATCCCCCAACGGACCTCACGCATGCGCAGCCCTTGCGGTGGCAGCCAGCTCTAGCTCCAGGGTCTCCAGCGACTTGCCCTTGGTCTCAGGCATGAGCCAGGCGAGCAGCACCAGGAAGACGATCGCCGTGAGGCCGAACAGCAAGAAGGTGCCAGCGCTGCCGAGTGTGGCGAGTTCCCAGGGAAAGATGAACTGAACGCCGGTGGAGACGGCGGCGTTCACCACGCCCATGAGCGCCATGCACACGCCGCGGAGGTGATTGGGGAAGATCTCGGAGAAGAGCACCCACATCACCGGGCCCAGGGAAAAGGCGAAGGAAGCAACAAAGCCCAGGATGCCGAACAGCACCAGGCGCGCATTGATCACCACCGCGCTTTGCAACAGGGCTGCCTCATTGGCGTTGAGGGCGTTGCGACCGATGAGCTCGGCGACGGCGTGCTTGAACTGGGTGTCACTCTCAAAGCGTAGGCCCTCGAGTGCCAGCAAGGGCGAGAGATCGTCCGTGCTGGCGCTGGCCAATTCGCTCAGGGCACCTATGGGCAGTTCGTAATAGGCGGTGTAGAAGCCGTAGGCGGAGACCATCATGGTGATGGCAACGCCTGCGAGACCGGCGAGCATCAAAGGGCGGCGCCCGAGCCGATCGATCAGCACCATGGCAAGGATCGTGAACGCCACGTTGATGATGCCGACGTAGGTGGCTTGGGCGAAGGCGGCGTTGGTGCCTACGCCGCTCTGCTCGAAGATCGTGGGCGCGTAGAAGAAGACCACGTTGATGCCGCTGCTCTGCTGGGCGATACCCGCGATCAACCCGACGATCAGCACGAGGCGCAGATCCGGGTGCAGGAGGGCGCGCAGCTTCGACCACAGGCCGCGGGTGGCTTCCTGGGCGCTCGAGCGAATGCTGTTGATAAGCTCGGGGATCATGGCGCTCGGTGCGATGCGAGCGAGGATATGCTGCGCCTCGTCGGTGCGGCCTTGGAGGACGAGGTAGCGCGGACTCTCGGGCGCCAGCAACATCAAGAAGCAGTAGCTGGCAGCCGGCAGCACTTCGAGCCCGAGCATGTAGCGCCAGACGTGTTGATCGAGGCCGATCGATTGTGCCCAAGGTGCGCCCGACTCGCTGGCGCCCAGGATGAAGAAGTTAGCGAAGTAGGCGGCCGAAAATCCAATCACGATGTTCAGCTGATTGATCGACACCATGCGCCCGCGCAGACGGGCCGGTGCGAGTTCGGCGATGTAGATGGGCGCCAGCATCAAGGTGCCGAAGGCGAGGCCGCCGATGAAGCGTGCCACGACCAAGGTCAGCGGGTCGGGGGCAAGTGCCGAGGCGGCGGCGGAGATGGTGTACAGCAGGGCCAGGCCTAACATCACCGGCTTGCGCCCGACGTAATCGGCGAGGGGCCCGACCGTAAGGGCGGCAAGCATGGCGGCCATGCTGGGTGCACTGACGATTGCGCCCGTCCACCAGTCGTTGAGCTCGAACTGCGTCGTCACAAAGCCGACCACGCCGGAGATCACGGCCGCATCGAACCCGAAGAGGAATCCACCGAGGGCGATGATGACCGCGTAGCCGATCGCGGTTCGATCGGTAACGCTCATTCGCCTCCCTTCCACGCGGCTACCGCACGGGTGAAGCGTTCGGCTAGCTCGGGGTTAGTCTCGAGGCGCGTATCGCCCCAGAAGCCGCTGGCGTAGGGGGGTCCCCACATCGGCTGCGAATCCCAATCGACGTTGATGTACGCGAGGGCTCGGATCACGTCGTGGTGTTCGTCGAGGTACGCGAACAGTGGCGCAAACCAGTAGTCCCAAATCTCCGTGCTGCTCACCGTGACTCGCTCCGTGGCCGCCTCACCATCCCAGATGGGGCTGTGGTGGGCGGTAAAACCCTCGTTGATGTCGAAGGCCTGCGGAGACGCTTCGGCGATCATCACAGGCTTGCCGTGGACCCGGGCGAGGGCGATCACCTCGTCCGCCAACGCACCCGGCGAGAGGGGGACGAAGCCGTCCGTGGGCGCGATGGAGCGCTCGTGCGGGTTCATGAACCAGGATAGGCCGAGCCAGTCGACGTAGTCATCCCCTGGGTACCAGCGGCTGATGTCCTCGTGTCCCCCATCGATGATCTCGTCGACGCCGGCGGCGCTCGCCTGCAGCACGTATTCGATATTGTCCGTCCCGGCAGCGCGCAGCACATCGACGATACGCCGATAGGCGGCGATGAAGCGCTCCGGGTTCTCGTAGCCTTGGTTCCAGGCGCCGTCGAACTCGTAGCCGATCCGCAGGTACACCTTGCCCTGGACGACCTCGGCAAAGCGCGCCAGCTGCTCGATCTTGTCATCGTGTGCGCCCTCGGCCAACCGCTGCAGCTCGCCAGGGTGGTCGTTCTCCGTGATGGACAGGCCGATCGCGATGTCGCGCACGCCGAAGGCGGTGGCGGTGGTGTAGGCACTGACAGGGCCGGCGCCCCAGGTGTGCTCGAAGTCCAGGGGGCGACCTTCACCATCCATGCCCAGGCCGCCAAAGGTGCCGGGCGCCAGCAGGTTGTACAGGTCGAGGTACGCGGTGAGGCCGTCCGGCGCGGGGCAGCAGTCGCTCGCCAGATAGCCCCTGATCGCGTCCAGATCCTGGCCGATAATCAACTGATGCGAAGTGGGCGAAGGGGCCGAGGCCTCCTCACGGGAGGGGGGGGTGAGGGGATCCTCGGCCACTTCGCCACAACCTTGGGGGGCAAGCGCGAGCACCAACCAACAGGGCAGGCCGGTGATGATGTTCAGCGTGTGACGGTTCATAGGCGTATCGCTTGCACGGCGTGGGGTCGTCTTGTTTCAATATCGCGACTGTAAACGTTTACAAAAGACGCAGCAATGGCAGAGGAGCGTGGCCTGTGGCGGTGAGCAACGGCGTCAGCAACCCGATTCTGCGCGGGTTCAATCCAGATCCGTCGATTTGCCGGGTGGGCGCGGATTACTACATCGCCGTCTCCACCTTCGAGTGGTATCCGGGGGTCTTGATCTACCACTCCCGCGACCTGGCCCGCTGGCGCTTGGTGGCGAGGCCACTCGACCGGCCGTCACTGCTCGACCTGCGGGGCGTACCGGACTCGTGTGGTGTATGGGCGCCGTGCCTCAGCTACGCCGACGGCTGCTTCTGGCTGTGCTACACGGCGGTGAGACGCTTCGATGGCAACTTCAAGGACACCCACAACTACCTGACCACCTGCGAGACGGTGGAGGGCACTTGGTCGGATCCGACCTACCTGAACTCGAGCGGCTTCGATCCCTCCCTGTTCCATGATCGGGACGGCCGCAAGTGGCTGACGAACATGGTCTGGGATCACCGTGCCGGGCGCAGCCCTTTCTACGGCATCGTGCTGCAGGAATTCTGCCCGCAGGCGAGGCAGCTCACGGGCGAGCGCCGGCACATCTTCCGCGGCACCGCCCTCGACTACACGGAGGGGCCGCACCTGTATCGCTTCGGTGACTACTACTACCTGATCACCGCCGAGGGTGGGACGGGTTACGGCCACGCGGTGACCATGGCGCGAGCCCGCGCGATCGATGGTGAGTACGAGGCGGACCCGGCGGGGCCGCTGGTCACCGCGGCGAACACCCCCGAGTGGCCGCTGCAGCGCGCCGGCCACGGCGACTTGGTGGAGGCCGAGGACGGTGAGCTCTACCTAGTGCATCTATGCGCTCGCCCCTTACCCGGCACACGACGCTGCCCCTTGGGAAGGGAGACCGCCATCCAGCGCCTGAGAAGGACCCAGGACGGGTGGATGCGCCTGGCAGGAGGCGGTCATCTGCCGAGCGTTGCCGTGGAGCTCAGCGCGGCGCGGGCTGAGTCCGTCGTCGATAGCCAATACGAGGACTTCACCGGTCCTGAACTCGCACAGGGGTTTCAATGGCTGCGCACGCCTGATCCTACGGCGTTCATGAGCCTGGAGGACGCCCCCGGCAACCTTCGCCTCTACGGTAAGGAGTCGCCGGGAAGCCTGTTCTCCCAAGCCCTGATCGCTCGGCGGCAGACGCACTTCGCGTACGAGGCGATGACCTGCATGCGCTTCGAGCCTGAGAACTTCCAGCAACTGGCAGGGCTGATCTGCTACTACAACTCGGCCAAGTTTCACTACCTGTACGTGTCGTGGGATGAAGCGCTCGGCAAGCATCTGGGCATCATGAGCTGCGAGGCGAATCGCACCCTCGCGGTGACCTATCCCGTCCAAGGGTTGCGCATCGATCTTCCCCGGGGGGCGCCCGTATGGCTGCGGGCCAGCGTGCGCTACGAACACCTGAACTTCGATTGGTCCGCAGACGGCGAGGAATGGCGCCGACTGCCCGTGACGCTGGACTACGGCGTGCTGTCCGATGAGGCAGGCATGGACGGGGCGGAGCAGTTTACCGGTACCTTCGTCGGCATGACGTGCAACGACGTGTCCGGTGCCGGCGCCTATGCCGACTTCGAGTGCTTCAGCTACCTCGGGCGCGACTAGGCTAGCGCTTGGGCGAGCTGGTCGATTGGCGGATGATCAGCTTGTGCGGCACGATCTCCGGCGCACGGTTTACGCGAGCACTGTCTTCGATGCGCCGGCAAAGGCGATACATGACCCGTTCACCGATCTCTTCGGCAGGTTGGTTGATGGTGGTCAGCGGTGGGTCGGACACCTCCGCGTAGCGAATGTCGTCAAAGCCCACGATCGAGATGTCATCCGGCACGCGCAGGCCGGCCGCCTTGACCTCGTGCAGGCAGCCGATGGCCATCTCGTCGTTGGCGCAGAAAATCGCCGTGGGGAGGCGGTTGTGGTTGAGCAGGTTGCGGGTGGCGCGACGCGCGCCCGCGATGCTCAGGCCACCGTCGACGACCCAGCCGTCGGCGATCTCGAGTTGCGCATGTTTCATGGCACCGCGGTAACCGTACTCCCGGTCCTTGGTGAGCAGGGAAGACTCCTCGCCGCAGATCATGGCGATGTCACGGTGTCCCAGGGAGATGAGGTAGTTGGTGGCTTCCTTGGCAGCGGCGACGTTGTCGATCTGCACGCTCGGAAACTCGGCGAGCTCCGGGGACACGGTCTCGCAACCGATCACGATCGGTAGGCGCTGCTTGCTCTTGCTGGAGAGGACCTGGGTGCCGAAGGGCGACATGCTGGCCAGCAGCACGATGCCGTCCGTTTGATTGGATACCACCATCTTGCCCAGCTCATCGGCCGTCAAGGTGTTGAGCTGGGTCTCCTCGATGATCACGCCGTAGCCCTTGGCGGTGGCCGCGGCGCGAATACCGCGCATCACACCGGCAAAGAAGGGATCACCGACTGAGGGCAAGACCACCATCACGATGTTGGTGCGGCCACGGCGGAAGTTCTGCGCCAGCGTGTTGGGCGAGTAGCCCGTGCGAACGATCGCGTCCTGGACCTTGAGGCGCGTCTTGTCCGTCACCTTCTCGGGTGTGTTGATGCACCTCGACACGGTGGCGATGGACACGCCGGCCAGGCGAGCGACTTCCTTGATCGATACGTCTGCGGCCATAGGGGATGGAATCTTCGGGCGAACCTCAGTGGTCAGGGTCGGGGTGGGCCGCTCATATCACCGCGCACGCGCAGCGTTGCGGGACCACCCGATATCCAATAATGTAAACGTTTACTCCAGACCGAGTATAGCCGGTAGTCCTGCAAGTGGGCGCGCTCGATCGCACATTCACCACCTTAGTCCTCGGGTCGGCGCAGGGCATACAGCTCAGAGTGCTGGACCTCGGCGCCTCCGTCCAGTGCCTGCGGGTGCCGACCCGCCGCGGCTGGGTGCCCGTCGCCCTCGGTCTCGCCCGACCGGCCGACTACCTGGACGATCCCCACTACCTCGGCGCCACTATCGGCCGCTACGCCAATCGCATCCGCGGCGCACGCTTCCGTCTGAACGGTCGGCAGATCACGTTGCAGGCCAACGAGCTCGCCACGGGGAACTGCCTGCACGGCGGCGAGTACGGTTTCCATCGCCAACGCTGGCGCCTGGCTCACGGCCCTGATCGTCGCAGCATCGTCTGCCGATTTCGCTCGGCGGACGGGGAGGGCGGCTTTCCCGGCAATGTGGTCACCACCGTGGTCTACGAACTCCTCGGTCCGATGAGTCTCGCGATTCATTTCCATGCCCTTGCCGATCGGGACACGGTGTTGAGCCTCACCAATCACACGTATTTCAACCTCGCGCCAGCGGATGGAACGGTGGACAGGCATCAAGTCCGCATTCACGCCTCGCACTACACGCCCACCGACGACCGGCAGATTCCCATCGGAGAACTGCGCGCCGTGCGTGGCACGGACTTTGATCTAGGCGACCTAACACCGCTAAGCACCGAGCATGGCCCCGTCCGCTACGATCATAACTTTGCCGTGACGGGCGCAAGCGGGGTGCTACGCGCCGCCGCCGAAGCGTACGCCCCCTCCACTGGGTTGCGTCTGCGTGTCCAAACCACGCAGCCGGGCGTGCAGCTGTACACGGGTGACGGCCTCTCGGGGGCCTTCCACCCCCGCCAGGGGCTGTGCCTCGAGACACAGGGCTTCCCGGATGCTCCCAATCAGGCGCAGTTCCCCACCGCACGGCTGGCCGCTGGAGAGGGCTACCGGCACACCACCGTGTACGAATTCTCCCAGGATCCGTAAGTAGCAGGAGCGCTGAAGCTGAAGTGGCAGCGCAGCAATCTCTCGAACGCCCGTACGTCTTGTGCGGGCGACCGCTCTGATCCTAGAATGTAAACGTTTTCTTTTTGGCGATTCCCCATGCGAACAGTCCTCGGCATCGATCTCGGCACCCAGAGCGTCAAGGCGCTCTGCTATGACGTGGATGCCCGTGACATCGTCGCCGTCGCCTCGGCGCCCCTGGATCTGTATCAGACGGATGCGGGCTTGGCTGAGCAACAAGCGCACTGGTGGACGAACGCGCTCACGCAGGCGTTGCGGCAGATCGGTAAGAGCACGCGCCGCAGCGTTGCCGCCATCGGCGTCTCCGGGCAACAACACGGTTTTGTGCCCCTGGATGGGGCCGGCGAAGTGCAGGCACCGGTCAAACTGTGGTGTGACACCTCCACGGGTGAGCAATGCGAACGCATCATGGAGGCCTTCGGTGGCAAGCAGGCCTGTATCGACGAGCTCCCCGCAAAACTGCGGGATCATCCGCATTGCGCCGGGCTGGGACCCCAAGGTTCGAGGCATAAAAGCTGACCAACTCTAAGCCTTCATCGCTAATCTCAGCATCATCGTGAACAGGAGTATTGCCGTCAGGTGCAGTGCGGCATTTCGTTTGCAAATCGGTGCAATCGCCGTAGCCTGCCGGGAACAGTGTGGTTGAAATTCCAATGTCGCCCGAGAACGCACCGGCCGATTGCTCCCAAACCGAGGGCTTGCCAGCTTTCAGGCCGAACCGTCCCAGCATCGGCACGCCGTATTCCGTCGACATCACAATCTGCGGCCGCCCAGAAATACCGTCTCCATCTGCGTCGTCCGGATCAGCGCCAGCCAGAATGTCAGCGGCCGGGATCGCATCCAGCAGGCCAAGGCCAATCATCTGCGGGGCGACACGCACCGACATCATCACATCCGAATGCAAAGGTCCGTACCCCTGCTCTACAATAGAATAGCTTGGTACACGCAAAGACGCGGTTTCTCCGTCTGACAACGAAAT
>JBCBZW010000111.1 GCA_039815145.1 Pseudomonadota bacterium | reverse complement strand
TCGTGTTGTAGAGAGCGCCGTGGTAGATGTCGGTGCCTAGGTAGTCGGGCACTTGCTCCCGGGAGAGCATCGTCAGGTATTCGCCCATACCCCGTGCGTGCCCCTGATCGTGCATCGCCTGCAGCTCTGGCATGTGCCTGGGTGTGTAGGCGGCGTGGAGGTGGCCATGTTTGAGATCGCAGGCTATGCCGTACTTCTCGATCCTGCCCTTGATGATGTCGTGACCGCGCCAGCGCATGCGCCACACGTAGTCTTCGGCGGCCGAACCCATTCGCTTGCGTAGCGCCTTGGTCATCGCCGCATCACCCGACAGACTGCCGGTGATCTGTCCGCCGTTGCGCCCAGTGGCACCCCAAGCAATCTTGTTCGCCTCTACCACCACGACCTTGAAGCCACGCTCCGCCAGTTCCAGGGCGGTGTTCACCCCGCTGAACCCACCGCCGATCACAGCGATATCCGCGCTTAGGTCACCGCGCAGCTCAGGGTAATCCGATTCCTGCAGGATCGTCGCGTTGTAGTAGGAACTACACCTCGGATGTGAGTCAGGCATGGGCAACCGCGTTGCGCGTCAGGGGATGGTAGCGACGCCAAATCACGATGGCGGCCACGATGCCGAGGGGAATGAAGAGTAACGCTGGGCCGAAGGCGATCCACGGCTCGGCTTCACTCCAGTTCAAGCTGTCGCCGGGGCCGATCGTGCCGCGCCCCCGTTGTACCGGGCGTACATAGAAGTTAAGCAGCAGAAACGGCATCAGCACGCCGTAGGTCACCAGCAGCACCGGTGCGATCAGCGTGGTTCGCACCTTGTCCGCATCGCGGTCGGTCTCGGGTGTCTCGTGCAATTGCTTCCGGTAGGTGCGTTCCTCGTCGCTCGGTTGCTCGCGCCGGGCAAAGAGGTAGATCACCAGCAGGCTGGCAGCGCCGCCGAGCACGGCTGGATCGAGATAGCTGGGCAGGGAGATCACACCGAAGTAGACCAGTGCAGCCGGCACCACGTTGCCGAAGAAGCCGGCGACGATACCCCAGAAGGCGCCGTTGGCTGTGATCGATCGACTCCACACGCTCATCAATGCCACCGGCCCCCAGGAGGAGGCGAAGACGGTACCGATGAACAACATGATCCAGAACACGTTCGCCGGTAAGTTGAGGGCCAGGATCAGCACCACCACCGCGAACCCTCCCATCAGCAGTCGCGTCGTGCGCAGTTGCAGGGCACCGCGTTCGGGCCCCACATCGTTGCTCAGGCTGAAGCCCACGAGGGAGAGGAAGGTGGATGCGGAGGACAAGCCGGCCGCCGCGATACCGGCCAGCATCAAGGCCCCGAGGAGTTCCGGCACCAGGTGCTGGGAGGCCCACACGATCACCCGCTCTGAGGGCTCGATCGCGGGGTCCGCCAGGTTGATGATGCCACCGGTGCCGTAGATGAGGATCTGCAGAAAGATGATGGCGAAGCTCGCGTAGATCGCCCCGCGCAGGACCACGTGTTCGTCTCGCGCCATCAGGTGGCGACTGGCCTGCCAGGGGCCGACCGCGTATACGAGGCTCCAAGCCCCATCGACGATCACCAGCCAGATGAGAAAATCCCAGGCTGTCGGCCAGTCCGTGCCCTCACCGATCGTGCCATGCCAGGCCGTGATGTCCGGCTTAGGGCTCTCTCGCGTGAGCGTCTCGATCGCCTGCCCCACGCCGCCGAAGCCGTCGAAGACGAAGTAGCCGAAGAGCACCGTGGCTCCGCAGAAGAGCAGGAACATCAGGGTGTCGGTGATCACCACGCCTTTGGAGCCGGCGTAGAGCGTGAAAGCGGTGTAGCTGATCCAGGCCACGACCACGGCCTGGCCATAGCTCAACGGGGTGATGTCGGCGAGCAGGATCGCGGACCCCTGAGTGACCACCAGCAGGTACCCGCCGAGGCCGAGGACGATGGTGGCGCCGGCGGCCCGCTGCACGCGTCGGCTGCGAAAGCGCTGTCCCAGGTAGTCGGCCACCGTGGGTGCGCGGCTGCGGCGCAGGAAGGTGCCGAAGAACAGGGCGCCGTAGATGTAGCCGGTGATGGCGATGCCGGGCAGGAGCAGGTAGGGACCTACCCAGCCATCGTAGGTGAAGCCAGCCTCGCCGAGGAAAACCGACGTGCTGAACAAGCTTGCGACCAGCGTGCCTACGATCAGCAACGTGGGGGCGCGTCGCCCGGCGACGAAATAGTCGTCGATCGACTTCACGCTGCGTCCGCTGTAGCCGCCGATGGCGGCGAAGACGACCACGCTGATCGCAATCGTCAAGCTGTAGCTGTCCATCGCTGGTGACCGTCTCCCCGGGGCGAGGGCGTCGGCGGGCGCAAGGCCCGACCCAAGGCGACAGAAAATACACACATCCAGCCAGAACGCGATTCCCGGCCTACCCGCCTACACTCCTGGTGGCCGCCACCTGCCCTGTGAGGATGGCGAATTATTCGGTACGCTCCGAGCCCGCCTGTCGCGCGCCAAGGAGCTAGCCGTGGCCATCAAAGCAGCGCCTGCCGTCCCTATTCTGCGCAGCTTCGACGAGGCGCAGGCACGCGCGTTCTACATCGACTTCCTAGGCTTCGAGGTCACGTTCGAGCATCGCTTTGAACCGGAGACACCCTTGTACCTGGGGCTTGCGCCTCGGCGACTGCCAGCTGCACCTGTCAGAGCACTTTGGCGACGCTGCGCCCGGAGCTTCCATGCGCATCGAGGTGGACGACGTGGAGGCCTACGTTGCGGCCCTGCGAGCCAAGCGCTATCGCCACGCGCGGCCACAGGTGCACGAACAGCCCTGGGGTACCCGTGATATGTCTATCGACGATCCCTTTGGCAATCGCCTCATCTTCTTCGATGAACAATCCGGCCAGGACTAGGCGCTCGCACGACGCGGACTAGCGCCCTACACTGGCACGATGGATATTGCACACCCGCTCAACGATCTAGGGCCGATCTCCGTGGCGCCGCTCAGCGAAGCGATCCTCGCCTTCGAGGACGAGGTATGGCGCGAAGAGCAACTGCGGCAGAAGAAGTACAGCGAGGTTCACTACAACACCGAGTCTGTGATCCTGATCTTCTGCAATCACGATGACTGGCCCAGCATCGAGGTGGTCAAGGGCAACGGGTGGGATCGCCTGGCG
Source organism: Pseudomonadota bacterium (assembly GCA_039815145.1). Classification (NCBI taxonomy): domain Bacteria; kingdom Pseudomonadati; phylum Pseudomonadota; species Pseudomonadota bacterium. The sequence continues at coordinate 14,125 of JBCBZW010000111.1, read as the reverse complement.
CAGCTGGCCTTGCCCCTCATGCACGACATCATCGGCAAGCACTTCGTGCCAGGCGGCACGATCATTCGTGCGATGGCGGCGAAGCTCAAAGCAGGTACCACGATCACGCCGCACACGGACAACCATCCCTCCTTCCGCCACAGCCATCGCATCCACGTGCCGATCACCACCAACCGCAAGGTGCGCTTCATGATCGACGGCAGACCGCACCGCTTGGAGGTGGGCCATGCTTACGAGATTAACAACCAGAAGCGCCATGGCGTAATGAACGGCGGTGAGGAAGACCGCATTACGTTCATCTTCGACTACATCCCCGGCCAGGTGGCCTGAACGATGGCCAGGCTGATCGCCACCTCGGTCGTCCGCGGCAGCCACCAGGGGGAGAGCCACGGCGGCGTCTACCTCATCGACACCGAGGCGGACGCGCTACTCAATCCCGTCACCTGGGACAACCTTGACATCGACTGGAGCGGTCGCGGTTGGGATCGCGGCCTGCGTGGCATCGCCTTCCACGAGGAGGGTATTTTCATCGCCGCGAGCGATGAGATCTTCCTGTTCGATCAGCAGTTCAAGATTCTCAAGTCCTATCGAAACCCTTATCTCAAGCATTGCCACGAGATCAGCCTGTTCGGCGGCCATCTCTTCATCAGTTCGACGGGCTACGACAGCATCATCGGCCTCAACCTCGAATCGGAAGAGTTCGATTGGGGCTTGCACGTGTTGTCCGAAGGGGCGGCATTCGGGGCCAAGCGCTTCGACCCGCGCCAGGATGATGGCCCCCTGATGCTGAACAAGCTGCACCTGAACAACGTGTTTTGCGAGGCGGGTGGAATGTTCATCAGCGGCCTGCGCTCGCAGGCGCTGCTGCGCTTCAACGGTAAGGCCTTGGGTGTCATGAGTACCCTGCCGGCCGGCGTGCACAACGCCCGCCCCTTCGGTGATGGCATCCTGTTCAACGATACGCAAGCGGACGCCGTGCGCTTCGAGAGTCCGGGCAAGCGCAAGGCCTACCGAGTGCCACGCTTCGCTGAGCACAAGCTCACGCACACGGAGCTGGACGATTCGAAGATCGCGCGCCAGGGTTTCGGACGGGGGCTCTGTGCGATCGATGAGCATCTCATCGCCGCGGGCTCATCGCCCTCCACGGTGGCGCTCTACGATCTGCGCGAGCAACGACCGATCAAACTGATCAACCTCACGATGGATGTGCGCAACGCGATCCACGGCCTTGCCCTGTGGCCCTACGCGTGGCCTCAGGAATGACCTGAGGCGACGTCTCAGCGAAGGCTCGCGGGACGATCCTCGGCGGGAAGCCGCATGAGTACGGGCTCGAGGTAGTCGATCAGCTCATCGAGCTGAGCTTCATAGCGCCGCCACAGGGCCACGGAGCTCGAGTAGATGGGCTGGCGAACCTGCTCGGAGCTGGCGGTGCGCACCGCACGCTTGTTCTCGTGGAAGGCGAGCATGCCCTCTTCCCACGGCAGTCCACAGTGGTTGGCGATGGCGCGCGCCTGGGTCTCGAGGTCTGCCACGGTCTGTTCGTAGTGCACCGTCAGGACCTTCCCCGGGAGCACCTCTGCCCAGTGGTCCATCAGGCGGATGTACTGGGAGTAGTAGTGGGCCAGGTCGTAGAGATCGTAGGAGAACACCTGGCCGCTGGCGAAGAGCTGCTTGAAGGTGCCGAGGCAGCTGTCGAGAGGGTGGCGTCGGGCGTCGATCACCTTGGCGTTCGGCAGAATCGTGTGCAGGAAGCCGATGGCGGGGAAGTTGTTGGGCATCTTGTCGGTGAAGTACGCCGACCCCGTACGGTGCTTCGCGGTGTTCTCGATGTACTCCTGACCGATACCTTCGATGTGGTGCGCGGCCAGCTCGTGCATCACCTGGGGGTAGCGGATGCCGTCCGTACGGTTGAGGCCGGACTGGGTGGCGGCGCGCAGCAGATAGTGGAGCTCCGCCGTGCCCTCCACCTGTGAGTGGCTCGCGAGAATCTGCTCGAGCAGGGTGGAGCCGGAGCGAGGGAGGCCGAGGATCAGGATCGGTGAATCATCCGCGTAGCCCCAACCTTCGCGCTCGGCGAAGAACTCGCGCGTGAACACCTCGATGATCCGATCGGTGCTGTCCTGAAACTCGATCGGATCGTAGGTGACCTTGAAGCGCTTCTTGCTGTTGCCGTGGTAGTAGTGCTCGAAGGCCTTGGAGTAGTCGCCGCGATCCTCCCAGGCCTTGCCGAGGGCAAAGCTGAAGGCAATCTCCGCGTCCTGGGCTTCCTCGTCCGTGGCGTCGGTGACGTTGGCCAGGTGCGTCCCCATCGCTGCCAGTTCGTCGTCGTCGAAGCGGAAGGTCTTGAGGTTGGCGAGGCTCCAGTAGGCTTCGCCGAAATCCCCTTTGACCTCGATGCAGCGCCGGTAAGCCTCGATCGCCTCCTCCTGCTGTCCCAGGGTCTTCAGGGCATGGCCCAGGCAAAGCCATGAGGGGAAGTGATCGTCGCTGATGGCGAGGGATTTGCGCAGCCAGTCGACGGACGCGTCCAGGTCGCTGGCCTTCATGGCGTTGGCGCCCAGGCGCTCGAGCGTGTGCACGGATCCCGGTTGCAAGGCGAGGGCCTCGCGGTAGGCGGCGTCGGCCTCGTCGAACTTCTGTTGCTCGCTGAGCGCCGTGCCGAGGTTGATCCAGGCCTTCCAGAAATCCGGCGCCAGCTGCACGGCGCGGCGGAACATGGCGGTGGCGTCGTCGTAGCGCTCGCGCTTGACGTTGAGCACGCCGAGCAAGCGTAGGGCGTCTACGTCGTTCGGATTCTTGCGCAGCAGATCGCGATAGATCTTCTCCGCCTTCGCCACTTCGCCCGCATTGGCGTGCTCCATGGCGTCGGCCAGGGCCCGCTTTTGCGGATCGTTGAGCAGAGACTCGCCGAACAGCTTTTCCGCCTCGGCGTCGCGGCCGATGATGCTGAGCAGCTCGCCCAGGCGTTGCTGCACTGGGGCTGGATCGTTCGAGTGCTTGATGGCGAGGCGCATGGAGGTGATCGCCTCTTCGAACTTGCGCTGGTTCAGCTGAACGTTGGCGAGGTCCTCGTACACCGGTGCGTGCTGAGGGGCGAGGCGGATGACGTGGGTGAACTTGGCCTCGGCCTCAGGGAACTGCTCCTGGCGTGCCAGGGAAATACCTTGGAGGCGCAGGAGGTTTGGATCGTTCATGTGCGCGGTGAGCGCGTCCGTCAGGAGCTGGTCGGCCGCGTTCAGCTCACCTGCCTGGATGAGGGATGCGGCCTTCTGAAAGGCCTGCCTGGGGTCGAGGGTGTTGCCGCCGTTCGCCAAGGTGAAACGCTTCCTTGTGCCTTGGTGTTACGCAAAGCCTATCACCGCGGGCCGGGGGCGTCGTCGCGTCACGTTGCCGGGTGAGGAGCCCGGCAACGTGGGGCTGGGGAGGGGGGTCAGAACTCGTAGAACATGCCCACGGAGACCTCCCGCGGGCGCAGGGTGAAGGCGCGATCATCGCCGAAGCGCGGCGCGATGAAGGTGAGAGCGCGTTCATCCCAGAGATTGTCGATGCCGAGCCAGACGGTCCAATTGCTGTCCGACTCGATCGTGAAGTACAAGGATCCGACGTCGTAAGCCGGCTGGGTCCGCGGCACGGAGGCCTGGGCGCCGAACAGGGAGACCGATGCGTTGGTGCCGTTTACCGACTCGTCGGTGAAGTTGTAGTCGAAGCGCGCGGTGAGCGAGAGCCCGCGCCATGGAAGATCCGTCGAGTACAGCAGGTTGGCGGCCACCTTCCACTCAGGGACCACGGGCAGCGGATCGCCGGCCAAGCCAGCGATGATCGTCCCGTTGTTGATGACGATGTCATCGTCGATCCGCGCATCCAGATAGGTCGCGGACGCGTTCAGCTCCCACTTGTTGCTGATCTTCCAGGCCGTCGTGGCTTCGAAGCCGTCGATCGAGGCGCTGCCAGCGTTCACCGTGGTCGATCCCGCGATCGGGATCTGCACCTGAATCTGGTAGTCCTCCCAGTTCATCATGAAGGCGGTGATGTTGGTGAGCAGGCGCCCACCGAGCCAGGTGGCCTTGGCCCCGATCTCGAAGTTGTTCAGCTGGTCGGGGCCGAAGAACAAGGGAGCGCCGAGGGCGATCGTGCTTGGGTTCTGCTGTACGCCGCCGTTCTGTCCGCCGGGTCTCACGCCCTCGGAGTAGGTGGCGTAGATCAGGCTGTCGTCCGTCGGCGTCCAGCTCACGTTTACGCGAGGGCTGAAGTCCTCGGTCGTCTCCTCCGCATCGAAGTCATCGGACACGTTGCCGACGAACAGGGAGTTCTCCCGTATGCGCCGTTCGGTCGTGAACCATCGGCCACCACCAGTCACCGTGAAGTCGTCGGTGAGGCGGAAGCTCACCTCACCGAACCCGGCGATGGTTTCGATGTCCTGCAACTGACCGTTGCCCTGACCGCCGGCGAACCCGTTGTAGGTCAGGTCGCTGCGGAAGCCCTGGTCGAACCAGTCGTTGGTCGGCGCGACACCGTAGTAGGTGAAGATGGAGCCGCCGCCGCCGTTGGCGGCGAAGTCGTCCACGAAGGACAGGTAGTCCCAGTCGTTGTTGGTGCGCTCGTAAAAGGCGCCGACCAGCCAGTTGAACTTGTTGGTGCCCGTGTCCTTGGACACGAGACGGATCTCCTGGGCGAAGGACTTGACCTGCTGGCGCAGGCTGATCAAACCGGTGGGATCCGGGCCGAAGTCGTTGTAGTTAACGAAGAGGTAGCAGTAGGCGGTGGCGGCACAGGTGTCGTAGTCCAGGAACTCGCGGATGCCCGTGTAGTACTCGGCGATGTTCAGACCATTGATCTTGTAGCTGGTCATGTACGCCGTGGAGTCGAGATCGTAGTCGATGTCCCGATTGTGCGTGCCGCCGGCGATGGTCAGATCGGCAAAGCCGAGATCGCCCTGGACGATAAGCGAGAGGTTGTACCACTCGTCATCGCGCTGCTCTTCTTTGAACTTGATCGTTTCCAGATCGCCGAAGGCAGGGTTGAAGTCGAAGCCAGCGCCAATCTCGGAGCGCTGGTAGATCACACCCGTATCGATGGTCCAGTCATCGTTAGGCTGCCAGCGCAGGTAGAGGCGCCCGCCCTGGGCGGTCCAGTCGTTGAAGTTGTTCTCGACCAGATCGGCATTGTCCCGGTCGCCGTTCTCTTCGGAGTAGGCACTGGTGGTACCGAGGACGTTGTCGATGAAACCGCCCTCGTGCTCGTGGAAGCCGACCAGGCGCACGGCCAGCTTGTTTTCCACCAGCACCAGATTGGCCACGCCGCTAGCGTTGAAGGAAGCATCGCCGCCGCTCGGCAGACCTCCTTCGAGCTGCAGGTTGCCGCCATTCTCAGTTGTATCAGGCTTATTGGTGACGATCTTCAAGGTGCCGGACTGGGAGCCAGCGCCGTACAGCGTTGGCTGGGGCCCGGAGAGCGCCTCCAGGCGCTCGATATCGTATAGGCGCACGTCCGCGTTCTGGCCGTCGCGCGTGATGGGAATCTCATCGAGGTAGAGCGTCGAGGAGCTGATCGTGTCAAAGCCACTCGGCTGAGAGACGGCGCCGCGGAAGACGATGGTCGACGCGCCAGGGCCGGATGTACCGAAGGTGACGCTCGTGAGGTCCCGGGCATAATCCTCGAAACCGCGAGCCATGCTCTCACGCAAGTCCTCACCGCTGAGGGCTTGGATGTAGAGGGGAACGTCCTGCACGTCCTGGGCACGACGCCGCGACGTGACCACAATCTCCTCGAGGGCTTCCTGTGCGCCCGCGGGGCGCGGCAGGGTGCCGAGGGCGGCTGCCACGGCGACGGCCAGGCTCGAGTAGATCAACGGGTTTCGATGACACCGCATCAGGTTAGCTCCCCTTAGCTTCCTTGACCCGATCGAGTGTCAGTGAAGCCGAAGCGGCCATTCGTCCTGTCCTATAGGGGGGAAGGATTAGGAATCAGGAAAGTTTTCCGACCGTTTCTAGCCCTGTAGGCTCCGATGCCTGGCGCACGTGAAACGCCGTAAGTTTGCTAATGGCAGCCTTGGCTCGGTGCTAGGAAGTCAGCGCGACGGCCTGCTCAGGCGGGAGTGCACTAGGAACGACAGGGCCAGACCGGTCGCCAGGATGGCGGCAGAAATCGCGGGACGAAACGCCATGTCGACGGCCCATATCTCCTTGTACTCCAACCAATAGTGCAGGAAGAGAGCTCCGCCCCAAGGCAGGAGGGAGACGAAGATGCGGGTGATCTTGTGTAGCAGCGCTTGCGTTGGCGTCTGGTCAGCGGTGGTGGACACGGCGCGGCCCTCCGCGGTTGGCGTGGTTGGCAGGCGGAGCCTAGCGCGATTGCAGCCCGCGGGGCAAAGCACGGTTGGCGGCGCTGTAACGCGCCTATACCATCGCCCTCGGCAGCAGGTAAGTTCCCGCAAGGGCAAAGGCGAAGGCCTCGGCTTGGCGATCAACAGGTGACCCGCAGTGAGTGAAGCTCTCCGTGCACGCTACCTAAACGGTTGGCCCCTTTACTGGCTGATCACCGTGCCCATGAACGCGTTCATGGTGTTGGCGATGGCGGGCTACGACCTGACGTCCCCGCAAGACATCTCGCACATGATCTCCTACTCCGTGCGCTGGTCCGTGCCGTTCATCTACCTAGTCGTGGCCTCCTCCGCCCTACCGGTGTTGCTGCCGAGTGAGCTCAGCCGCTGGTGCTTGCGCAATCGACGCTACATCGGCCTGGTCTTCGCCACCGCGATGGCCTGGCAAGGCCTGTTCATCTTCATCACCACCACGCTGCACACGGGCTATTACTACGAGGAGGTGTACGCCCTTCGCGATGAGCTGGAAGGCACCAGCGGTTACCTGTTCCTGGCCGCGATGGTGCTCACCTCCTTCCGCTTTGGGCGCAAGCACCTCAGCAACGCCCAGTGGAAGGTGCTCCATCGCAGCGGTGTGTACTTTTTGTGGGCCTACCCCTTCTCCGTGTACTGGTGGAACGTCTTCTATTACGACAACCCTGAGCTGCTCGACTACGCGTTCTACGTGGTCGGCTTCCTAGCCTTCGCCGCGCGCATCGCGGCGTGGGGCAAGCGCCGCGCCACTCAGGCCCAACGGGCCGGTGGCCTACAGGGGGCCACCGTTGAACGCGCGACGGGAGGTGCGCTCATCGTGCTCGGTTTGGTCGCCTCGGCAACGGGGCACCTGTGGCTCACCCCGGTGGACAACGTACTGCTCGGCACCGCGTTCCTCGAGTCGCTCGAGCTTTGGCTGCCCTTCTGGCCCTTCGAGCCCTTCCTGCCGCTGATCGCGATCGGCCTGGGCACGTGGCTCATGACGGGCGCCCTGCGTGAGCCGACACCGGCCACGTTGCACGGCAAGCCGACTGGGGCCTAGTGGGCCGCTTGGTAACGTTAGGAATCGCCAGCCCATGACCCTGTCCCTCGATGACGTCGGCCTGCTGAGGACCCAGGCCTACATCGACGGTCAGTGGACCGACGCCGAGGACGGCAGCACCCGTCCCGTGCACAATCCCGCCACCGGCGAGATCATCGCCCGGGTGGCCAATTGCGGCGCGCACGAGACGGAACGGGCGATCGCCGCCGCCGCCGCCGCGATGCCTGCGTGGCGGGCTCGGCCGATCAAGGAACGCGCGGCCTTGCTGCGCGCGTGGTTCGAGCGGATGCTGCAAGCGCAGGAAGACCTGGCGCAGCTCCTCACGACCGAGCAAGGCAAGCCCCTAGCCGAGGCGCGCGGCGAGATCGCCTACGGGGCAAGCTACATCGAGTGGTTTGCGGAGGAGGCGAAGCGCCTCTACGGCGACGTGATCCCTGCCCCGGGCGCGGACAAACGCTTGCTAATGATCCGTCAGCCCGTCGGGGTGGTGGCGTGCATCACCCCTTGGAACTTTCCCAACGCGATGCTCACGCGCAAGATCGCGCCAGCCCTGGCTGCGGGCTGCACCGTCGTGTGCAAGCCCGCGAACGCCACGCCGCTCTCGGCTTACGCCTTCGTGGAATTGGCTACACGTGCGGGCATACCGCCCGGCGTCATCAACGTGGTGACCGGACGCACGGACCAGATCGGCAGCACACTGACCGCGAGCCCCATCGTACGCAAGCTCACCTTCACGGGCTCCACGCCCGTGGGCAAGCAGCTCACGCAGGCGTGCGCTGGCACCATGAAGCGCACGTCCATGGAGTTGGGCGGCAACGCGCCCTTCATCGTATTCGACGATGCGGACCTCGAGGCCGCGGTCGAAGGTGCCCTGCGCGCGAAGTTTCGCAACGCAGGGCAAACCTGCGTGTGCGCCAACCGCCTGCTAGTGCAGGACGGGGTGTTCGAAGCGTTCGTCGACCGCTTCGCGGCTGCTGCGAAGGCCCTTCGCCTGGGTAATGGTGCGGAGCCGGCCGTGGACCTAGGCCCCCTGATCGACAGTCGTGCGGCGAGCGACGTCATGGGTTTCATCGACGACGCGCGGGAGAAGGGCGCGACGGTGGTGACCGGCGGTGCACGCGCGGACCTTGGGGAGTGCTTTGTGCAGCCCACGGTGCTGACGGGTGTGACCCGAGAGATGCGCGGTTTTCGGGAGGAGATCTTCGGACCCGTCGCGCCGATTATGCGCTTTAGGACCGAAGACGAGGCGATCGAGATCGCTAACGACACGGAATTCGGCCTCGCTGCCTACTTCTACGCCCGTGACATCGGGCGGATCTGGCGCGTTGGTGAAGCCTTGGCATTCGGGATGGTCGGTATCAACGAGGGCATCATCTCCAACGAGATGGCGCCCTTCGGGGGGGTCAAGGAGTCCGGTCAGGGGCGCGAGGGATCGCGCTACGGCTTGGACGACTACACGGAGATGAAGTACCTCTGCATGGGAGGCATCGACCGCTAGCCTGGATTATTCATGAGTCGTCGTCGCGAGGGCGACGAGACGCGGCAAAACACGGTGTGGCGCGCAGTGGAAGGCGCGCAGGCGTACTCGACGGTACGTCGAGCACCTGGAATGAGCACGCACCGTGTTTTGCCGTGTATCGGCGGCCGCAGTAGATGACTCATGAATAATCCAGGCTAGCAGCCTGTTGCAAGCTAGCGGCCGGCGCCGAGCGATAAGTCCGTGTTCACCACTCGGAGGCGCCCGTCTCCGGGTCGTACATCTCGTGATGGAGGGTCTTGCGCTTGTCGATGAGTTCATCAAGGGTCGGCTCGCCACGCATGGCGCGGGTGACGGCCAGCTTCATCGCCTCGTAGTTGCAGCGGTACAGATCCTTGCGATCGAGGTTGGGGTCCACCGCGCACTTCGGCTCCAACCACAGCATGGCGATGATGCACAGACGCTCCGCCATCTCCCGCGGGATGACCCCCTCGATCACGCAGTCCAACACGGCGTCTGCCACCGCGGACTGGATCGGGCCGCCAAGCAATTCGATGTAAGCGTTGTTCTTCACCGTCACCTTCGGGACCATCAGCGTGGCTGGCTTGACCGCCTGGTTGGTGGCGCGGATGGCGAACATGCGCGGATGACCGGCCGTCTGGCCCATCATGTTGGCGAAGGCCTGGCCCACCGGCCCTGCGACATCACCGATGACGATCTCGGGCATTGCGTCGGTAAGCTGACCCTCCGCGGCGAACACCGTGGCTTCGCCGGTGCTGAAGGTGATCGTGTCCAATAGCGTGTCTCCCGGAAGTTGATATTAGTGAAATAGATAGCTAGCGCGTATCGGGTGCGCGTTCCTTGTAGTCGCCCGATTCGATCGGGTGGGCGGTGCTGATGTCCCAGGTGTAGAGGTAGGCGATGGCCGTCATCTCATCACCGCTGTCCATGCGTACGCGCACCTTTCGGCGCAGGAATTCGTGTGGCTCCTCCCAACGCGGGGAGCAGGCCTCGTAGTCATCGAACACCGGCAGGAGGGTTTGGGGGTCGTGCAGGCGGAAGACCTCCCCTCTCACGCGGTCGTTGGGGTTTTGCGACGGCAGGGCGGCCGGGTAGCTGTTCGGTCCCTCCTCGTCGGGGTCATCGACGATGTACAGGCGCGCCTGGATCGTGCCGGAGCCGATGCAGTCGGCGCCCTCGCTGAGCATCTTACCGAGGGGATGGTCGGCCGAGGTACGCAAGGTGCCGTACACGAAGAGATGGACGATGTCGTCTTGCAAACGCTAACGCTCCCCCGCTACTAGAGCATGTCCTGCAGCTTGTAGTACATCATCCCCAACGCCACGATCTGGTTGCCGAACCAGCGCGACCCCGGCAGGCGGAAGTGCTTCATCTGCGCGAAGAGATCGAAGCGCCGAAGGGTGCCGTCGATGGCATCGGCCATGACTTCGCCCATCAGGTGCGTGCCGCTCACGCCGTGGCCGGAGTAGCCCTGACAGTAGTACACGTGCTTGCTCACGCGACCCACGGTGGGGATGCGGTTGAGGACGATGCCGATCTTGCCCCCCCACTCGAACTCGATCTTCGCACTGGCAAGCTCCGGGTAGACCTTGAGCATGCGTGGGTGAATGAACTTGGTGATGTCTCGCGGATCGCGGCCGGAGTAGTTGCAGGCGCCGCCGTAGAGCAAGCGTCGATCGGCTGAGAGTCGATAGTAGTCGACCACGTTGTTGAGATCGCAAACGGCGACATCTTCTCGATTGATCCGGTACGCCACTTCTTCGGGGAGTGGCTCCGTGGCGATGATGTAGCTACCCGCGGGAAAGATGAGGTTGGAGAGCTTCTTCTGCTCCAGGCGCGAGTACGCATTGCCCGCCAGGATCACCGCGTTTGCCTGTACGGATCCGTTCGCCGTGTGCACGGTGGGTTTGTCGCCGTGGGTGATCTCGGTCACCGGCGACTGCTCGAAGAACTGGGCGCCGAGGCCCGTGGCCGCGTGGGCCTCACCGGTGCATAGGTTCAGGGGATGGAGGTGTCCGTCGTAGTACGAGGCGAAGGCGCCGTGGAAGGCGCCGGTACCGAGCTTCTCCTCCGTCTTCTCCTTGTCCCACACCTCGTAGCGGTGGGGGAATCCGCGTTTCTCGAGTTCTTCTGCCGCCTCGTGCGTGTAGGCCACCTGGCTTGGCTTGCGCGCAACTTCTACGTATCCGTCCTTGAAGTCGCAGGCGATGTCGTACTTACTCACGCGCTCGCGAATGATGGCGTTGCCGCGCCAGCGCATGTCCCATAGGAGATCGTCGATGCTGCCGCCGTGGCGCTTACCGATCTTCGAGAGGCCGCCAACACCGTTGATCAGCTGGCCGCCGTTGCGCCCCGACGCCCCCCAACCGACGCGATTGGCCTCGACCACCGCCACGCTGTAGCCGCGCTCGGCCAGCGTGAGGGCCGTGGCGACGCCCGTAAAGCCTGCGCCGATCACGCACACATCCGCGGTGTGTTGGCCTGCGAGCGCGGGATAGGACTGCGGATAGGTACGGCTTGCTGCGTAGTAGGAGGAGGTGTGTTCGGCGTGCTGATCGTTGCTGCTCATGTGCTCTCGCCCCGCCCCTCAGCTTGCGTCGCGCGCAAACTGCGGTAGGTCGTCGTCGATGTCATGCCACGGTGCCTTCGAGTCGACCCAGGCGTGGTAGCCACGCGGCCGTGGTGGGTCGCCTTCGATCGTGCTCATGCTGAGGTAGAGCACCTCCGGTTCGTCCTGCGGGTCGACCAGGATCGTGGAGCCGCAGCGGCTGCAGAACTTGCGTTCGTTGCGTGGCGAGGAGGTGTAGCTGCGCACGAGCGCTTCTCCTGCCACGTAGCGGAAGCGTTCTCGCTCGACGGCGGCGAAGGTGGCGTAGGCGGCGCCGTGCAGGCGCCGGCACTGAGCGCAGTGGCAATGACCGAAATCCACGATCTCGCCAGCGGCTTCGAAGCGAACCTCGTTGCACTCACAACGGCCACGGATCATCTTACGGTCCTCTTGTAGGGCGCTCAGGTTGGCGCCGCCCCGTGCGTCGCCGGGTGTTCGGTGAGCTCATCACGCCATTCGGCGATATTGACCTCGATCACGGCAAAGCCCGCGATCCAGAGGAAGGCATCCCAGACGTACAGCCACAGGCCGAGGGCACCCCAATAGGCGGCGAGGATGAGCAACACGACGTAGCAGGTGGTTTTCGTGGAGCGGGCGATCCTGGTGGCGCGCCCGCCAGTGATGCCCCGCCCCTGCAGCCGCACGACCACTTCCACGCACGCGATGATCAGCAACCAAGCGATCGTCTCAACGACGTCGGCGAGGGCGAGCAAGAACTCCCGCTGGTGCCCGTCGAGCGTGGTAACCAGAGGGTTCTTGCCGAGCCACAGAAACTCGCGTTGGTTGGTGAGCGCGTCGCAGGTCTCCTCGGTGACCGCGGTGTACTCGAGCGTGTGCACGTAGGCGACCTGCTGGTCGGTCATCTCGCACAGATCCGTCACGCCCTCTACGGGGCGGATGGCGCTGTAGTCGAGCAGCGTGCTGCTGTAGGCAAACAGGGTGTGCGCGATCATCACGTAACAGACGATACGCGCCCCGCGCACGACCCACGCGACGCGCTTGTTCCAGTGCTTGTCCTCGATCGTGTAGGTCTCGAGTTCGAACATCGCGATGAGAATCAGCCAGGCGGACGTATCGATGGACGCCGCGAACTCCTGGGTAACCTTGAGGAAGGAGGCGTTGCCGGCGATCAGCGTGTGGTAGGCACGGACCGAGTCTTCGGCCACGTAGAACCCGAGGTTCACCAGCAGGAGGAAGTAGACCAGCCACTTGAAGCCCTGCTGCAGCTTGTACAGCAGGTCTGGGTCGAGTTGGCGTAGGGCTCTTTCCATTCCCGCATGGTATCGATCGGCGGTGGGGGAGAATCTCCGCCTACACGCGCGGACGCCGGATCCAAGGGGCGCGACGGATCACGGCCTTCAGGCGAGCTTGTCGCGTAGGCGGTAGTAGATTAGGCCTAAGGCAATAAAGGGGTTTGGGAAGCGATCGGCGCCTGGCACGGCGATCGCATCGATGCCGGCAAACATATCGAAACGTTCCAGCGTTCCGCTCACGGCATCGGCGAGTACGCGAGCGGCCATGTGCGTGTTGTTCACGCCGTGTCCCGAATAGCCCTGGCAGTAAATGACGCCTGGGCCCAAACGGCCAAAGAGCGGGACGCGCTTGAGGGTCACGCCGATCGTGCCGCCCCAGGCAAAGTCGATGCGCGCGTTGGCGAGTTCGGGGTAGATGCGGGCGAGCTTCTTATGCATCCGCACTTCGATCACGCTCGGGTCTTCGCCGAAGTAGTTGATACGTCCGCCGAACAACATGCGCTTGTCGGCGGAAAGGCGGAAGTACTCCAGCACGAAGTTGGGGTCACAGATGGCAAGGTCGCGGGGGTTGATGCGCGCGACGACGTCCTCCGCCAACGGCTCGGTGCCGATGATGAAACTTCGCACGGGGAACATGCGTCGGCGCAGGTGCGGGGCCAGTTCGTGGTAGGCGTTGCCAGCGAGGACCACCGTATCCGCGTCCACGGTGCCCCGGTCGGTGATCACCCGAGGGGTCGGGCCCGGCTCGATCTTGGTCACGGGCGAGTCCTCGAAGACCTGCGCGCCGAGGCCGACGGCGGCACGGGCTTCTCCCGCGCACAGATTCAGCGGATGCAGATGGCCGCTGCCCATGTTGAGGAGGCTGCCGATGTACGCTTCGGTGCCGATCAGGGCTTGGGTCTGTTCTCGTCCGAAGAGCTCGAGCGAGTGTGGAAAGCCGCGGCCTTGAAGCGTGTCGTACTCTTCCTGGAGGGCGCGCATGTGACTCTTCGTAATCGCCACGTCCAAGTAGCCGAACTTGAGGTCGCAGTCGATCGCGTACTTCGCTACGCGCTCGCGCACGATGCGATGGCCTTCCCACGCCATCTCGGCTAACAGGGCCTCACCGTCCTGCCCCCGTGCCGCCGCGATGCGCTTGGCGCCGGGGACACCGTGGATCAGCTGACCGCCGTTGCGGCCGGAGGCACCCCACCCTACACGGTTCGCTTCGAGCACGATCACCCGATAGCCACGTTCGGCGAGTTCGACGGCGGTGGCGACACCGGTGAAGCCGCCACCGATCACGCAGACATCCGTCTTGTGCGCGCCGGTCAGGGCAGAGTAGGAGGTCAGGTCATTACGCGATGCCGCGTAGTAGGAAGTCGTGTGAGCT